>JAJRVB010000251.1 GCA_024277515.1 Nitrospirota bacterium
ACAGACCGCTCGTGCTTCGTACCCGGCATCTCTCAACGCCGGTACACCGGGGACCGCTGAACAGGCTGCTGTATGACCGCCTGCCGCATTATGTCATTACCACCGGGAAAGCGATCAGGGAGCAGTTGATCAATATAAACGGCTTCAATGAAGACAGGATCATTTCCATACCAACAGGGGTGGACACCGGTATATACAATCCGCGGCATGAGTATGCTGACCTGAGGGATGAACTTTCACTTCCAGGGGAAAGTCCGCTGGCAGGGATGGTGTCGATCCTCCGAAGCTGGAAGGGCCATGTACATTTTATTAACGCCATCCCTCATGTATTAAAGGAAATGCCTGACACAAGGTTTGTAATAACAGGTGAAGGCCCATATAGACCGACAATTGAAAAGACGGTCGATGAAGTGAATGTACGGGAATATGTATATTTTCTCGGGCATAGAGAGGACATTGCCTCTGTCATGTCATCCCTCGATATCCTTGTTCATCCATCGTATGCCAATGAGGGCGTTCCCCAGTCTCTTCTTCAGGCCATGGCCATGCGTGTACCGGTTATCGCATCCGACCTGGCGCCCCTTAAAGAAATTGTTGAACACGGGCGAACAGGGTTGATTGTCCCGGTCGATGCCCCTGAGATCATGGCATCAAAGATAATATATCTTCTCCGGCATAAAGAGGAGGCGGAGATAATGTGTAAAAACGCCCGAAGTCTGGTTGAGACAGGGTATTCCGTGGACAGGATGCTTGACAGTATGGAATCTTTATATTTAAAACGTTAGATCATATGGTCATACTTCACACAGAGACATTAAGGCATTGGGGGGGACAGCAGAACCGGGTCCTTATTGAAGCCATTGGTCTCGCCAAAAGGGGGCATCAGGTTATTATTGCATGCCGTAAAGGGAGTATTCTTGCGCGGAAGGCAGAGGCAGCAGGGATAAAGGTATATGAAGTGAACATGGTAAAACAGGCGCATCTGTCGACTGTTCCGAAGTTGATACGGATCATGAAAAACGAGGGGGTAGAGATAATCGTCACTCACAGCTCTGTTGACAGCTGGGCAGGCGGCATAGCTGCAAAACTTGCGGGGAGGCGGCTTGTCCGTTTCCGGCATAACCTCTATCCCATCGGCAGGGACCCGCTTACAAAATTTATCTATGCAATACCAGACAGGATTGTAGCGATAAGCAATACAGTAAAGACCGTGATGAAAGGATATGGAATCAGGGGAAAAAGGATAACGGTCATCTCTGACTCGGTTGATATCGAAAGATTCAGTCCTGAGGCAGGTGACCTCAGAATGGAATTGAACTTATCTCCTGACACGATCATAATAGGAAATACTTCCAGTTTTACGGAAGTCAAGGGGCAGGAGAGCTTTCTTCAGGCCTTTAACATCATTAGTGAGAGGTCCCGCTGTATCCTGTTGTTTGCCGGAAGACTGGATGAGCCTTTCAGGAGCAGATACCTATCATATATAAAAGAAGAATTGAGAGACAGGGTCTTATTTTTAGGCCATCGTGATGATATCCCGGCAGTCTTGAAGACATTTGACATATTTGTATTCCCTTCCATAGTTGAAGGCCTCGGCACAGCGCTTCTTGAGGCGATGGCGATGGGGGTATCAGTGGCGGTCTCGGACATCCCTACTTTCAGGGACCTGATTACAGATAAAGAAAACGGGGTCTCTTTTAAAGTCAACAACCCGGAAGATATAGCTGAAAAAGTCCTTTATCTGATCGGGAACAGAGACCTGAGAGAAAAATTCGGCAGGAATGCCAGGGCAACAGCCCTGAAAAGTTTCACTCTTGATAATATGCTGGACCGGACAGTGATGCTCTACAACGAGGTCCTGAATGGCTGATATGAAAACTGTCAATAATGACGTTTCACAATACCATTACAATGGGGATGAGGCCCTGAAAAGCTCTCTGGACAGGTTGTGCCGACTGATATCGGATGAACCATCTGTCCTCCAGCCTTGTCAGGACAAACATGTGACAACAGAGAAACTGTTTTCGGGCGCCGGGTTTCAACTTTATTCAACAGTGAAAAAGACAACACTTGTGTATGACCCGGGAACTGAATGTTTCTTTAAGGTCCTGCACCCGTTAAAGTTCAGGGACAGGCTGCTCTATCTTTTTATAAACCGGGCTGAATCTATTTATCATACGATGGAGTTTCTGCATGGCAGCGGTATAGAGGTTCAAAGGGTCCTTGTACATGGAGTATTCAGAGCAGGAAGGCGTCCCTTCTTTGGTGTGAAAAAGGCTGAAGGAGAGTCCCTCTATGACATCCTGATCAGGCAAAAACAACGATTGACCATGGCTGATTATGAAAAGGTCATGGATTCCGCGGCACAACTCCATAATCTGGGCTACTGGTTCGGGGATGCCCACCTTTCGCATTTTTTTATAAAGGGAGGACGGATTTCCGGGATTATTGATGTGGACGGCATAAGAAGGAACAGACCCTTTATGCTGAAAAACCCGGCAAAAGATATTGCAGGACTGAACCACCCTGAAATCCCTCTGTCAGAGGATGAAAAGCGGTCATTGCTGGCATACTACTCCAAGCGGGCCGGCATACATGATCAGGCAGGGTTCCTGCGCCTCTTAAAGCGGTATACGGAGCGGCGATGGACATAAGTGTAATCATTCCGGTGTTTAATAAACTTGACGTAACGAAAAAATGTCTTTCCAGCATTCAGGAGAGCAATAAGGACGGCTCCTATGAAATTGTGATTGTGGACAATGGTTCGTCTGATGAAACAGAGCAGTTTTTTTCCAATGACAAGAGAATCAAATATATCAGAAATAATGAAAACCTCGGCATCTCAAAGGCCTGCAATACAGGCGCAGACGCAGCTGCCGGCGACATATTTTGTTTTATGCATAATGACGTATTTGTGCACCAGGAAAACTGGATTGCAGCAATGTCCGCCTTTATCGTAAAGACCGCACAGGCCGGGGTGGTCGGTCTGTACGGGGCAAAGACCATCCGGAAGGACGGCAGTTTCAGGGGAAAGTCCATAGTGCATGCCATCAGGGGGAAGCCTTCCATTCGCGGAAACAGCGAAAAAGTGGCTGTTGTTGATGGACTCATGCTCGCAATGAGCCGTACCGTGTTTCAGAAATCCGGCGGATTTTGTGATGGTTTCACAATTCACTTTTATGACAAGGACATGTCCATGAGGGTGTATAAAAACGGCTTTGTAAATTATGTCTTAAACATACCATTTGAACATCTTTGCGCTGCAACGAGGAGCGAGGTCCCCAGGGAAGACACCATCCGCAATGAGGCCAGGGACAATTTTATCGAGGTGTGGGGCACTTATTTGCCTCTGGATGTGACTACGTGGCGTGAAAAAATGGAATATACCCTGAAGAGAAAAAAGGACAAATAATTTTATGTGCGGTATCTTTGGTTTTTTTTCAAAAAGCAGGGAAATAACGGACAAAGAAATATCCCGGTCATTGCAGGCCGTCCGTCACAGGGGGCCTGACAACTCGGGGGTCGTCTTTTTTGAAGGTCCTTCAATCAACTATTGTGATGCCGGATCAATGCAGGAA
>JAJRVB010000025.1 GCA_024277515.1 Nitrospirota bacterium
AACAGAAGATTGAATCTGTGGGCAAGGGAAACATTGAAGTCTCTACGCTCATCAAAAAGCATGAAGATGTAACATTAAAGCTCAGAGACACCACCGAACATCTCAAGCAGGCGCTTGCAAGCTCCAAAAAAAGAGGTGAATGGGGAGAGCGCATGGCAGAGGACATTATCAGTCTGACGGGGATGGTTGAGGGGATCAATTACATTAAGCAGAAAACCCTCGAAGGTTCGGCAGGGAGGCCTGATTTTACGTTTCTCATGCCTAACCACGTGAAGATCAATATGGATGTAAAATTCCCTCTGGATAACTATATGCATTATCTTGACGCATCATCCGATCATGATAGAAAACGTTACAGGGATGAACTGATCAGGAATACAAAGACCATGATCAGGCAGGTGACAACCCGGGACTACATTAACCCTGCGGACAATACGGTCGACTATGTCATTCTCTTTATCCCGAATGAACAGGTGTTCAGTTTTATTAATGAGTCTGATATAAAGATAATGGATGAGGCCCTGAGGCAGAAGGTAGTGCTATGTTCTCCCTTTACGCTCTATGCGGTCCTGGCGGTAATACGGCAGGCGGTGGAAAATTTTAATCTCGAAAAAACCGCTGCGGAAATGATCAGACTGCTTGGGGAATTCTCAAAACAGTGGAAGACCTACAAGGAGAGATTCAGCATTATGGGCAGACGGCTGGATGACGCGAAAAAAGAATATGACAACCTTGTGACCACGCGAAGTAATATGCTTGCACGGCCTCTCAGGAAGATTGATGATCTCAGAAAGCAGAAGGCCGTTGACTTTGGACCGGAAGTCGTCCCTGACGAAACAGAAGTGACCGAATGATCGTCATGGCGCATGCTGTGACGGCTTTGAAGCGATTTGGTATGAAAAGGGGAAACAACGGGACTTATCTGACAGTTTACAAACTTTTTCAATAAAAAGGAGGACATTATGTCAGAGAAACTGAGTCATGAGGAATTTGTCAAAAAGGCCATTGTCAGTCTCAGAAAGGAAGGATACAAAGGCATACATACCGTATACTCGGGCTTTAATAATGCCTTTAAAAAGTATTATGACGGTGCGAGTCCGATTGATGTGACCAATAAACTTGCCCAGGAGGGAAAGATCATACTGCGGCCTGTCAAGGGCGGCGTGATGCTCTATCTGCCGGAAGATGCCCCCGTCACAAAGGACCTGGGGGATGATGCACTGAAAAAGATGGGGCTGCAGGATTAAGGCGGGCCTTGTCCTGAAGCAGGATTTGTATTCGTGAAAAAAAATATAACCATCCGTGAACAGACTGAGGAAATTGAAAGAAAGACCCTTCATCCGGCAGCCTGTCTCAGTTCAGAGAGCAGGGGCAGGCAGCGGCGGGAGCGGCTATGCACGATACGTGCCTGTTTCCAGAGGGACCGTGACAGGATAATTCATTCAAAGAGCTTCAGGCGGTTAAAGCACAAGACGCAGGTATTCCTCGCTCCCAGGGGGGACCACTACAGGACTAGGCTTACACATACGCTCGAAGTTTCCCAGATCGCGAGGACCATTGCGCGGGCCCTCAGGCTCAATGAAGACCTTACCGAGGCGATTTCCCTCGGGCATGACCTCGGCCATACCCCCTTCGGCCATGCCGGAGAGGACATCCTGCGCGAGATCTATCCCGGCGGATTTGCCCATTACAAACAGAGCCTCAGGGTAGTTGATACCCTTGAAAGGAACGGCCGCGGTCTTAATCTGACGTTCGAGGTAAGAGACGGCATCCTGAAGCATTCAAAGGGGAAGGGCGACATTTTTTTGTCCCGCGGCAGAAATGAAACCCTCGAAGGGCAGGTCGTCAGGATCTCTGATGTCATTGCCTATGTAAATCATGATCTGGATGACACGATAAGGGCCGGAGTGCTCAAGCGTTCCAGCATCCCCTCAAAGTTATTCAGCATAGGGGAGAGCCAGTCAAAGCGGATTGATTCCATGGTCAAGGATGTTGTTGCATGCTCACTCGCGGCGGACCTGAAGTCGATCACTATGAGCGATGAAATGAAAGACACCACATATGCGTTGAGGGACTTTCTGTATAAAAATGTGTATGAAGGCGAGGTTTCACGCCTGGAGTTCAGGAAGGCACGCAAGATACTTCTCGATCTTTATCACTATTATATGGACCATCCGGAGGAGGTCTTCAGGGAATTTCCCAGGCAGGTCACGACCAATAAGGGACAGATCGTATGCGATTTTATAGCCGGCATGACGGACAGATATGCCATTATGATGTATGAGCAGCATTTTCTGCCCCAGCCATGGAAGGTTTTTTGACGGGTGTGAGTTCATTATCCTTGTAAAGAAATTACCTTTTTTGAGCAATTTCTCTTGACAATGGAGCTATGTCCTCTTATAATTTAAAAAAATACTTGGAGGGTAGTTATGACAAAGGCAGAACTGGCAGATAAACTGTATGAAAAGGTTGGACTTCCCAAAAAGGAAGCAATTACGATTGTGGAAACACTCTTCAATTCAATGAAGAATATTCTTGCAGAGGGGGAATCCATAAAAATTACAGGCTTCGGCACCTTTCTGGTACGGAAAAAAGGGGCCCGTAAGGGAAGAAATCCAAAGACGGGCAGTGAGCTTGAGATAGAACAGCGAAGGGTCGTAACATTTAAGCCCAGTCTGCAGTTCAAGGCCCTTGTTGAGAAGGTGTAATGATTCATGGGGGCTTTACCTCATAAGCAGGCAGGTACGGACAAGCTCTTTTATAAAATAGGCGAGATCAGCAGGATCGCCGGGATTGAGCCGCATGTCCTCAGATATTGGGAATCGGAGTTTTCCTTTCTCAAACCCCGGAAGAACAAGACCGGACAACGCACTTATACAAGGAAGGACCTGGAGCTCGTCCTCCAGATAAAAAACCTTCTGTACAGGGAAAAATATACAATTGCAGGGGTCAAAAAGAAATTCGGCAGCAAGACACTGAAGAAGAGTTCTGTTTCGATGGAAACGATTCAGGGAGTAAAGAAAAGACTGAAAGAGATACTGGGTACATTGAACAGGGGCCCGCGAAGAAAAAAACCGCGTGTGGTCCCGGACAAAAATAATGGCTCACGGCTGTTTCTGTGAACGGCTGCCATCTGGATTCAATACCGGAAATACACTCATAATCAATTGCAGTAATTAAATCGGGGCGTAGCGCAGCCTGGTTAGCGCACTGGTCTGGGGGACCAGGGGTCGGAGGTTCAAATCCTCTCGCCCCGACCATTCATAAAAGCCTTTATCCTGCCTGAAGATGTGACGGTTGTTCTTTATCTCATATTTCTGCGCTTAAAATTTACGCAGCCGAAGGGTAATGCGGACAGCGGTTTTTCACTTGTATTTTTAGTGAAAAAGTGGTATTCTGTCATTAGTTTTTCACACCTTATATGTACTGTATGAAGAGTGGGCTTTCCCACTCTTTTGTTTTATATGGGAAAAATGGAGACAGGTGTAATAAAGGAAAAAATCAGAGCTATGATTGAACCGCTGATAAACGACCTTGGCATGGAACTGGATGACCTGGAGCTGAACAGGATGCAGGGAAAGGCGCTGCTGAGGGTGTACATTGAAAAGGAAGAAGGAATAACCCTGGGTGACTGTGAACAGGTCAGCCGTGAGATAGAGGCTGTGCTGGATGTGGAAGATCCCATTCCGTATTCATATGTCCTGGAGGTGTCCTCCCCCGGCCTTGACAGGCCGCTCAGGGCGCCGCAGCACTTTAAGCGTTTTGCCGGAAGCAGTGTGCGGGTCGTTACAAGGGAGCCCCTGGACAGGCAGACTTTTTTTGAAGGTGTGATAGCTGCGGCGGATGATGAGAGTGTTCTGCTTCATCTCCCGGGAGGCAGGGAAGTAACAATACCGTACGGGAACATTTCTAAGGCAAGACTGGCAGTGGAGGTTTAATTATGAATCGCGAGCTTATACATATAATAGAACAGATGAGTAAAGAGAGAGGGATCCCGAAGGAATCGATCCTCGGGACACTGGAATCAGCCCTTTTATCGGCAGTTAGGAAAAAATACGGACTTGAGGCCGAGATTAACGTAACTATTGATACTGATTCAGGCGAAATATCCGTAACCACTCAGAAAACAATTGTAAAGAAGGTTTCTGATCCCCTGAGCGAGATATCCCTGAAAGATGCAAAAAAGATTGATCCTGAAAAGGCGCTTGACGATATGATCGAGGCCCCCATACCGCTTGATGATTTTGGCAGGATAGCTGCCCAGACCGCAAAGCAGGTCCTGTTTCAACGCGTGAGGGAGGCCGAGAAAGAGGCCATTTTTGAGGAATACAAGGACAAGGCAGGGCAGATCGTGAGCGGTGTTGTAATTCGAAGGGAAAAGGGCGCGTACTATGTGGCGCTTGGCAGAGCGGAGGCAACACTCCCGATTAAATCCACCCTCCCGACCGAGAGTCTCAAACGCGGAGAGACCATACGGACGTATATAGAAGAGGTTAAGGTGACCCCGAGGGGGCCTGTCATTCTGCTCTCAAGGACCCACCCGAATTTTGTCGGGGAGCTCTTTAAAATGGAGATCCCCGAGATTTATGAGGGCCTTGTCACAATCAGGGACATAGTGCGGGAGGCTGGTGACAGGACAAAACTGACCGTTACGTCGAGCAATTCCATGGTTGATCCTGTGGGCGCGTGTGTTGGAATGAAAGGTACGCGCGTACAGTCGATCGTGAGAGAACTGCGTGGGGAAAGGATTGATATTATCCCCTGGACGGATGATCCCCGGGTACTTATCGCGAAGGCCTTAAGCCCCGCAACCGTGGAGAGCCTCGGAATTAATGAAGAGGAAAAGTCTGCTATGGTTGTGGTCAATGACCAGCAGCTCTCGATAGCAATTGGCAAAAAGGGTCAGAACGTGAGACTGGCGATGAAACTGACCGGCTGGGACATAGACATTATCAGTGAGACGGAATACAGCAAGATGCGCAAGGGAGAGATAGAATCCCAGCTCGAAGAGGAGCTTCAGGACGAAGCTGACAAAGACGATGCAGAAGCGGCTCAATCCGGAGAGGACCAAGCCTCTGAGGATGAACAACAGGGATAAGGACTCTACCCGGGAAAAAACCTCTCTTCACCACCCTCACATATCAATAGATACCCCTGTCCAGTATGTAAAAGGAGTCGGCCCGGCGCGCGCCAGGCTTCTCGGGCGGCTGGGCATCGAGACACTCGGAGACATTCTCTACCATTCCCCCGGCGCTATGAAGACAGAAAAAACCTGAAGAAGATATGTGACCTGACATATGGATCTCATGAAACATTGCTCTGTGAGGTAGTGTCGGCGGATGTTATCACAACTCCCAGAAAGAGGATGAAGATCCTTGAGCTTACGGTGAGCGATGAAACGGGTTCTCTGAAGGCCGTATGGTTTAACCAGGCCTTTTTAAAAAAATATTTTCACAGAGGCCGGCAGATTATTTTAAGCGGTCTCGTAAAAGGCAATCCATACTCGGGCATCGGACCTGAAATGGAAA
This sequence comes from Nitrospirota bacterium, assembly GCA_024277515.1. Classification (GTDB taxonomy): domain Bacteria; phylum Nitrospirota; class Thermodesulfovibrionia; order UBA6902; family UBA6902; genus JAJRVB01. The sequence continues at coordinate 5,529 of JAJRVB010000025.1, forward strand.
ATCCTGACTTTGAACTCTCTGGAGAAGATGATACCCCTGTGCATACTTCAAGGATAGTGCCTGTTTATAACGCAACTGAAGGGCTCTCACCAAAACAGATCAGGATATTGATGTTTCACACAACGGCTGCATGTCTGTTTGTGCTCAAAGATTATCTGCCCCGGGACATCCTCAGGAGGAATGACCTCAAGGCGCTGCCGTGGGCGGTTAAAGAGCTGCACTTCCCAGAGGAGTGTAGTGATGTGGACCTCCTGAACAGGGGGCGGAGCCCGGCCCACGCGCGTCTCGTGTTTGATGAATTTTTTCTGCTGGAGCTGGGGCTGGCCCTTCTGAAAAAAAGGGAAACCATCGAGAGAGGAATCAGTTTTTCTCTTGCAGGTGATCTGGTGCATACATTTGTGCAGGGCCTCCCGTTTGAGCTTACATCCGCGCAGAAGCGTGTGATTGAGGAAGTCAGGATGGACATGCATAAACCGCTGCCCATGAACAGGCTTGTACATGGTGACGTGGGATGCGGAAAGACCGTTGTGGCCCTCGTATCAATGCTTATCGCTGTTGAGAACGGGTATCAGGCCTGTCTTATGGCCCCAACAGAACTTCTTGCAGAGCAGCATTTTATAAATATTCAGCGTATGACCGGGCAGCTCGGCATACGGGTTGTGCTCCTGACATCAGGGGTAAAGGAGAGGCCGGTCCATGACATTTCAGGGGGAGACGCTCAAATCATTGTCGGTACTCACGCACTCATACAGGAGAACGTGCAGTTCAGCAGACTGGGGCTGGCGATTATTGATGAACAGCACAGATTTGGAGTAGTGCAGAGGGCATCACTCAGGAACAAGGGATTACATCCTGATATCCTGATCATGACCGCGACACCGATTCCGAGGACCCTGGCCATAACATTATATGGAGATCTGGACATATCGATAATTGACCAGCTTCCTGCGGGCCGGAAGCCGGTTATCACAAAGATGTTTTTCCCTTCACAGAAAGACCGCATTTATTCTCTGATAACGGCCGAGCTCTCGAAAAAAAGACAGGTTTATATTGTGTATCCCCTTATTGAGGAATCTGAAAAACTTGACCTGAAATCCGCTATTGATGGCGCTCATGCACTCAGGAAAATCTTCCCGGAAAAGAAAATCGGGCTTATTCATGGTAAAATGCGTCATGACGAGAGGGAGTCCGTCATGGAGATGTTTACACAGGGAGGAATTGACATCCTTGTGGCAACCACCGTAATCGAAGTCGGCATTGATGTGCCCAATGCCTCTCTCATGCTCATAGTGCATTCCGAGAGGTTCGGACTTTCACAGCTTCATCAGCTGAGGGGACGTATCGGGAGGGGCGGATATGAATCCTATTGTCTGCTTTTGGCATATCCGCCGTTTAGTGAAGACGCAAAAAGAAGGCTCAGGGCGATGGAGGCGACCGGTGACGGATTCAGGATTGCAGAGGAAGACCTTGCCATCAGGGGGCCGGGTGATTTCTTCGGCACGCGGCAGTCAGGAATGCCTGATTTGAAAATTGCTAATATAATAAGGGACACAAAGACACTTGAACTCGCGAGGAGAGAGGCCTTTGCCCTGGTCGAGGGTGATCCGGCACTCGACCGATGTCCGATGCTGAGGGAGGTGTTACAGAAAAAATGGATGGGCAGACTGGAGTTAATAAAAAGTTAGAAGTCAGAAGTCAGAAGTGAGTTGTTTTTAACTTCTCACTTATCTTTTGGAGGTGAATCGTATGGATAATGTAAAGAAAAGTCTGGCGACCGGGATCAACCGGGCCAAATGGATGGCATCGTTTCTTGTTGAACGGACAAAGGCTGAAACATCGATTGCAAAGATATTCTACAAAAGGAGCAAGGTTGAAGGCAGGATCGATGATCTTTACCGGGAGATCGGCAGACGTGTCCTTGATCTGAAGGAGAAGGGCGAGACAGATGTCCTGGGTGATGTTATCGTTCAGCAGTCTCTCAAAGAGCTTAAGGACATGAAACAGACAGCGGACAGTTATAAGACAGAGGCAGAAAATATGAGCAGGCTGCGGGACGAATGATTTATACCGTTGTTTTCATTTTCGGGGCGATCATAGGGTCTTTTCTCAATGTATGCATCTATCGCCTGCCGAGAGATGAATCCATAGTGAGACCCGCTTCCAGGTGCACGTCGTGCGGCAGGCCTATCAGGTTTTATGACAATATCCCGATAGTGAGCTATGTCCTGCTGATGGGCAGGTGCAGATACTGCGGCAGCAGACTCTCATTCAGGTACCCTGCAATCGAGCTGCTCAATGCGGTCCTTTACCTGCTTGTCCTGAAGCGGTTCGGGATTGCTTCTCCATGGGTACTGCTCGCCTATTTTGTTTTTATATCCGCCCTGATCGTTATTTTTTTTATCGATATTGACTATCAGATCATACCGGACGGGATAACACTTCCCGGCATTCCCCTCGCTATTGTCCTTGGCTCGACCATACTTCCGGACCCTTTTTCACCATATGAACTGCTGGGGCTTAAAACTTCTTTTATCGGGTTTCTGGCTGGTGGAGGTTTTTTTTATTCAGTTGCCGTACTCGGGAAGGCGGTATTTAAAAAAGATGCCATGGGCGGCGGAGACATAAAGATGATGGCCATGGTTGGAGGTCTTTTAGGCTGGAAAGGGGTCATCCTGACTACATTTCTTGGGAGTCTTTTTGGTTCAATTATCGGCATATTACTGATCCTGATAAAGGGGAAAGAGTGGGGATCACGGATCCCCTTTGGACCTTATCTTGCGACGGGCGCCCTTATCACCCTTTTCTTCGGGCAGGACATCTTCAGGTGGTACTTCCATGTATAACCGTTCATTATTCAGGGTATTATCGGTTGCGTTATTTATATTTCTGGGGCTGCTTGCAGGAGTCATGCTGGTACCCGCCATGGAGGGAAACGGCCGTCAGTATGTAACAGGGGCGGTGGTATTATTCATAATCACGGCAGTTATCATGCTGGCCGGAGAATATGTCCGGAAGGGACGCAGGAGACAGAAAACAGCCGGGACAGAGGGCAAAGTGTCTGAAGTGGGGTTTGTGGTCGATACCTTTCATGACGTTGTGGCAAAGCTCAAGGAAAAAGAGGGAGAACTCGAAAAATTAAAGGCATCTGCCGAGGAAAAGGCGGTAAGTATCGAGGCCTATAACGCGCATATTCTTCAGAGCGTGCCGAGTGGAGTTATTAGCGTTGATAACGAGATCAGGATAAAGAGCATCAATCAGGCGGCTGAAACGATTCTCGGAATAGATGAGGGAGCTGCTGCAGGGAAAAAGTTCGATGAGGTCTTCAGGGAACCGCTGTCGACAGTTATGCAGGAGGAGAAGCCTGTAACGAGGATGGAATATCCATATGTTACCGACAGCGGCAGGCACATCTGGCTCGGCATAACCACCTCGCAGCTGCGAAATTCCGCAGGAGAAAAAATAGGCCTTATCTTTGTCTTTACCGACCTGACGGACATAAAGGCCCTCCAGTCCCGGGTCGAACTGAAAGAGAGACTCAGCCAGCTCGGCGAGATGTCAGCGGGAATATCTCATGAACTGAGGAACTCGATGTCCGTTATAGCGGGCTATGCGAAACTTCTCGGGAAGAAGGTGGAGGCCTCGAATCGGGACACGGTAGACGCTATACAGACGGAAATACGGAGCATGGACATTATCATCTCCGAACTCCTCGCATTTGCAAAGCCCTCGGTCTTACATGCGGAGAAGGTTCTTTTAAATGATCTCCTGCATGACACGGCTGAATCGGCTGCAGGGGATAATCAGACGGTCACGGTCTCCATGCATGTCCCCGGACCTGTCTATGTGCAGGGGGACACGGTTCTCCTGCGGCAGGCATTGACCAACCTGTTTGTCAATGCAATGGAGGCGATGCCTGAAGGCGGCAATCTTGAGGTCAGGGTATTGTCATCTCATGGAAAGGCGGAAATCACTGTCAGGGACACAGGATACGGGATCCCTCCGGACATCAGGCATAAAATATTTCTTCCTTTCTTTACAACTAAAGAAAAGGGGATCGGCTTTGGTCTTGCACTTGTTCAGAAGATCATCATTTCTCACGGCGGGAGTGTAGAGGTTGAGAGCGATGAGGGCCGGGGGACGTCATTTATGATTACGCTTCCGTCTGCCGAGTGAATTTATTTTTATAAATATGTACACTATAGATACACAAACTTTGGAAAGGAGTGAGTGCATTGAGCAGTAGTGATTATTCAGCTGGTTCCGGGATGAGCGCCCTGGATGAAGAGGCGAGTCAGCGGATTGCTCAGACAGGAAAAGCGGATATTATAATCGGGATCCCGAGTTACAATAATGCGGACTCCATTGGACAGGTCATCAAGGCGGCAGAACTCGGTCTTGCGAAATATTTCCCCCGGTTCAAGGGGATTATCCTTATTTCAGAGGGGGGGGATATTGAGAGGACCCGCGCGGCTGTTGACGCCCTTCATGACAAACAATATTTTGAGAACGCATTTGTTTCGAGGCCCTCTTCTGATACAGAGATATTTGTCACGAAATACCGCGGGGCATCAGGCAAGGGCACGGCCATCAAGGCGATCTTTGAGGCGGGCAGGAGCCTGAATGTTAAGGCGGGCTGCATGCTTGATTCAGACCTGAGAAGTATATCCCCTGAATGGATAGAGCTGCTGATTTCTCCTGTCCTGTTAAAAGATTTCGGGTTTGTCACACCGTATTACAGCCGTCATAAATATGACGGCACAATAACGAACATGATTGCCTATCCTGTCACATGGGCCCTGTACGGGCGGCGCGTGCGGCAGCCCATCGGTGGTGATTTCGGATTTTCCCTGCAGCTGATGGAAAGCCTGCTTGCAAAAGACGTATGGGGGACCGATATTGCCCGCTTCGGCATTGATATATGGATGACGACTGTCGCGATCTGTGAAAAATTCAAGATCTGCCAGTCGTTTCTCGGGGCCAAAATTCATGACGATAAAGACCCCGGCAAAGACCTCAGCCCCATGTTCACCCAGGTTGTGGGGACCATTTTCAGTCTGATGGACATCTACAGTGACACATGGCTCAGGGTCAAGGGAAGCCGTCCTACGGCCATATTCGGTTTTGAATCGGAGGTCGCCCCGAAACCGCTTAATGTGGATGTGGACAACCTTATCAGCAAATTTCAGACGGGAGTGGAGACATATATGCCTGTCTGGCGGCAGGTGCTGGAACCTGAAAACTGTGATAAACTCCGGGAAGTCGCCAGGCTGGATTCTTTACATTTTGAACTGCCCATTGAACTCTGGATTAAATGTCTGTACGACTTTGCGTTTGCATATGCAAAGCTCATGGATGGACTGAGTGCAAAGGAAATCATTGAAGCGCTCGTCCCTATTTATTATGCCAAAATAGCTTCTTTTGTGAGCAAGACGCAGAACCTTGATTCCCATCAGGCCGAAGAAGCGATTAATCAGCAGTGTGTCGCTTTTGAAAAATTAAAACCTTATTTGATTAACCGTTGGTCTTCTGAATGATAAAAGGGGGAACGGCAAAGTGAAAAAAAAGATACTTGTAGTCGATGACGAATATAATATCAGGCTGCTGTTAAAGGAAGAACTGACAGATGAGGGCTATGATGTGGTCCTTGCCGAAAACGGCGCGGCAGCGCTCAGGATGATACAGGAGGAGAAGCCGGACCTTGTAACGCTCGATATAAAAATGCCTGGTGAAGACGGGCTCAGCGTATTAAGAAAGATAAGAGAGACGGAATATGACCTTCCGGTCATTATCTGTTCAGCTTACAGTGTATATAAATCGGATTTCTCCGCAATCGCTGCTGATCACTATGTTGTGAAGTCTTCCAACTTCGATGATCTCAAAAAAAAGATAAGAGAGATTTTAAGCTGCAAGGAATAACTGCAGTATCTTCCGCTTGTATTAGTTCCCCTCTTTGGCAAAGTCGAGTCGACCCATCGATGAGACCCGATTCGGGAGGGCCTGCCTGCCGGTAGGCAGGGTTAGGGGAGATTTTATAAATCATAATTTTACCCATATTTTTTCTATTTAATTGCTTTCGCCTGATCCTTGACCATAGTAATAGTTCAGCATCAGTCATATTAGTTCTGAGATTTCTTGAAAACTGCTTTAAACTTTTATTATAAGAAAGCATAGTCGCTACCCTGTATCTTCAAATCCCCCCTAACCCCCCTTTTCTAAAGGGGGGGATTTAAGGAAAATCATATCATTTTCAAAATGAGTTACCCACTCTCTTTCACGATGAGCCATTCAAGATATTCAAGGGAAATGACGAAAAATCAGTATAGAAGATAAATCGCTATTTTTGCGGCTGAGGGAACTGATTTCCGCCGGTTGCATCCGGATACATTATGATAAAAAAAGTAAAGACAAAAGAACTGAAACCCGGCATGTACATCCATGACATGAACTGTGGGTGGATGAATCACCCCTTCATGAACAACAATCTCAAGATACGGGATGACGCGACCATAGAGAAGGTCATCAGGCACGGGATCAGTGAAGTGTATATAGACACGGACAAGGGACTCGATGTCATTGATGCGCCGACACAGGATGAGGTCAACAGGGAGATCGAGGAGGGGCTCAATAAAGTTGTTGAAATAAAGAGAGAGGCGAAAGAGGTCCCACTGAAGGAAGAGCTTGTACGGGCCGTTGCCATTAAAAAAGAGGCAAAGCAGACTATCACTAATATCATGGATGATGTGCGCTTTGTAAAGCAGATAAGGACCGAGCAGGTAGAGAATGTCGTAGAAAAGATGGTGGACTCCATTTTCCGCAATCATGATGCGCTTGTGAGTCTGGGCAGGATCAGGAAGGTTGATGAATATACGTATGTGCACTCCATGGCTGTCAGTATCCTGATGATCTCCTTTGGGAGGCATCTTGGACTTGATCAGGGGCAGTTAATGGATGTCGGAATCGGCGCGATGCTTCATGATATAGGCAAAACAAAGGTGCCTCCCGAGATCCTGAAAAAAAGGGAGCCGCTGACTGATGAGGAGCTTGACATTGTCAGGGGACATGTCAATCACAGCCGGGCACTGCTCGAAGAGACAGAGGGCCTGACGGAAACGGCAAAAATGCTGGCAGCCCAGCATCATGAAAGAGTGGACGGGACCGGTTACCCGGAGGGGCTGGGGGAGGATGAAATACATCAATATGGAAAGATGGTGGCCATTACCGATGTGTATGACGCCATGACATCGAAGAGGTGTTATCAGAGCAGGAATGAACCGACCCAGGTGTTAAGAAAACTCTATGAATGGAGCGGCACGCTTTTTGACAGGGAACTGGTGCAGCAGTTTGTCCGTTGCATCGGGATATATCCGGTTGGTTCACTGGTGCACCTCGAACAGCAGATGCTCGGCGTTGTCATCAATCACGGGGTGGAAAGTCTTCTGAAGCCGCTCGTAAGGGTCATTTTTAACATAAAGCGGCAAAAATATATATCCCCGTTTGATGTTGACCTTTCGCAGCCTGAAGGCAGGGGCGGTGAATACAGGATATTGACTTACGCCTCACAGGACCGGTGGAACATAAAGCCTGAGCTTTACCTGTAGCATCTCCATCTGCGACGCCCCCATTCTTTCCAGTCTTCCCCGAACTGCAAGCCTATATTTCTCCCTCTTCCTGCACATAAGGGCTTAATGCCCTTAACTCTTTGATGATGGGGGGTGTCTTCTCGAGGACGAAATCAATTTCTTCTTCTGTCGTGTATCTGCTGAGGGAAAATCTGACAGAGCCATGAATTGCGGTGAAGGGCACACCCATCGCCCTCAATACATGTGACGGTTCGAGCGAACCGGAGGTGCATGCTGAACCTGATGACGCGCAGATATTGTATTCATTGAGCCTCAGGAGTATAGCTTCTCCTTCTACATATTCAAAGCTTATGTTGAGAGTGTTCGGGATTCTGTTGAGCGGATCTCCGTTGACACGGGCGCCGGGGCACGTGTCGAGCAGCCCCTGCTGCAGCCTGTCCCTTAAATCTTTCATTTTTGAACTGCCTGAATCTACATGCCCCTTTGCGAGTTCAGCCGCCTTTCCGAAGCCTGCAATGGAGGCCACATTCTCTGTCCCGCCGCGTCGTCCTGCCTCCTGGTGACCTCCAATAATATATGGTTCAAAACGGGTGCCGCGTTTCACGTACAGCGCTGCCACTCCCTTGGCCGCGTGCATCTTGTGACCTGACAGGGACATCATATCGCACTGGAGCTTCTTCACATCAACCTGGATTTTGCCTGCAATCTGAACAGCGTCCGTATGAAAAAGCGCGCCCCTTGATTTGACTATATCGGTTATCTCATGGACAGGGAATATAACTCCGCTTTCATTGTTTGCATACATGATGGACACTATCGCCGTGTCGTCTGTTATTGCCTCACTGAGTTCATCAGGATTTAATCTTCCAAGTTTGTCTACAGGCAGAAAGGTCACACGAAAACCGCGCCGGGCCATAGTCTTGCAGAAGTTAAGCACAGCAGGATGCTCCACCCGCGTCGTTATTATATGCCTCCTCCCGGGCCGGGACAGGATGGCGCTCATGACCGCGGTGTTATCGCTCTCCGTGCCGCAGCTTGTAAAAATAATCTCTTCAGGATCAGCATTGATCAGGGCGGCAACCTGTTCCCGCGCGGTCTCTATTTTTCTGTGGACCTGTCCGCCGAATGTGTGCATGCTCGAAGGATTGCCGTACAGCCGGCCCAGGTAAGGCAGCATTTCTTCCCGCGCTTCTTCAGCGACCATTGTTGTCGCATTGTTGTCAAGGTACACAATCTTCATTCTACCACCACGACCAGTTCGTCACTGACCAGGTCCCGCAGCTTTTTTTCAATGTTTTTCAGCGTGACATCAGACATGAGGCATCCCCTGCATGAACCCCGGAAAGAGACTATGACATTATTCCCGTCAACGTCAATCAGCTCAATATCTCCTCCATCCGCCTGGAGGAGCGGCCTGATCTCCTTTTCAACAACCTCCTGTATGAGGGCGATCTTCTGGATGTTCGTGAGTTTTCTTCGGGGTTTCACGGCTTCTTCCGCTGCCTTTTTTCCTGTCCATGTTTCTTTCAGTATCTTTTCAATATCAGGAACGCAGCTCCCGCACCCTCCGCCGGCCTTGGTAAAATTCGTGACGTCTTCGACTGTGCGCAGGTTGTTTTCCTTTATAACGCGCTTTAGTTTTATGTCTGTAACTCCAAAGCATTGACAGACGATTTCCCCTTCTTCTTTTTGGGGTGGTTTTTCTCCCCTGTAGTCCGCAACCGCCGCCTCAAGCGCCTCCTGTCCCATGACAGAGCAATGCATCTTTTCGCGGGGCAGGCCGCCCAGATATTCGGCAATCTCGTTGTTTGTGACCTTTGACGCCTCATCCAGTGTCCTGCCTTTGATGAGTTCGGTAAGGGCGGTGGATGATGCAATGGCGCTGGCGCATCCAAACGTCTTGAATTTCGCGTCAATGATTTTCCCGGTTTCCCTGTCAACCCTGAGGGTGAGTTTTAAGGCATCACCGCATACGATGCTCCCGACTTCTCCGACTGCGTCGGGATTTTTTATTTCCCCCACATTTTTCGGATGAAGAAAGAGTTCTTTTACCTTGTCGGTATATTCCCACATAATTCTTATTTATCATAGAGTTAGAAGCTTGTCAAGAGACGGAATAATGTGATATCCTAAATACAATTACGGAAACCCCTGAGCACCGTGTTTATTTATTATCACATATATCAGCTTTCCTGATAATTAAAATAGCAAATGAAATGCCGCAAGGGTTTGAATTCGGATATTGAGGAGGAATATAATGCCTGTATATGAATATAAATGCGCAAAATGTAATGAACAGTTTGAGGTCATGCAGAAGATTACTGATGATCCACTTACCGAGTGCAGCGCCTGCGGCGGAGAACTCAGGAAGCTTATAACCAATACATCGTTTGTGCTCAAAGGCGGCGGCTGGTATGTGACCGATTATCCGTCTGCAGACCGCAAAAAGGCGATGGACGCCAAGACATCGACTGCCGCCGGGAACGATAAGAAGAACGGCAAGAAAACAGAGAAAAAGAAAAATCCCCTGAAACTGGACAGTAACTGATAATGTCTGATTTCCTCCCCCATGAGGGACCTCATGTCCATATTCCCTTTGGTGCATACAAAAAATACCTCTCTTTTTTCAGGGAGGAGCAGCTGAATCTGGAGATATATTTCGGGTCCAGAAACTTTGACAGGATAAAAAAATCAGATATTATCAGCCTGAAGAAGAAGCTTGATTATAATCCCCGGCTCTCGATCCATGGTCCCTTTATGGACCTGTCCCCCGGGGCGGTTGATCTGAAAGTGCGGGAGATCACACTCAGGAGGTTTACAAAGACGCTCGACTTTGCTGAAATACTGAAGCCGAAGGTCATTGTCTTTCACTCGGGATATGACAGGTGGAAATATGATGACAGGGTCGACATATGGCTCGACGGGTGTCTGCAGACCTGGAGACCGGTGAACGAGAGGGCTTCGGATATGGGGGTGCGGATAGCGATTGAAAATATATTTGAGGAATCCCCCGGGCACTTGAGCCTGCTCGCAAAGGAAATGGCTTCGGACAATTTCGGGATATGCTTTGACACCGGACATTTTAATCTTTTTTCGAAGATTTCATTGAAGGAGTGGCTCGGGATCATAAAGCCCTACATCAAGGAACTGCATCTGCACGACAATCTTCGGCTTACGGATGAACATCGAGCTATCGGGGATGGTGAATTTGACTTTGCCACCCTGTTTGAGGAAGTCAGGGGGATCGACTGCGTGTATACGCTTGAGGCCCACAATATAAAGGATGCCATGACGAGCATCGAGAGGCTGAAGGAGTTCTTTTGACACCACTAAAGACTTTGAACCTGATTTCTCATTGTAAAACCCCTTAACTCAGGCAGACCTTCGCCCTTGTACTGGACCATCACACTGTGAGATTCGCCCATTCCCTGAGGCATGATCAGTCCCTTGATCTTAGACACTTCTGCAAGATAGTCTGGAGATTCAGAATAGAGTTCCGTTATGGCTTCATCTATGCCTGATGACACGAGATAAGTCCCCTGCGCGCAATAGCCCGAAGTCCTCATGCCGAGGTCCTCTCCCCATCTTTTGAGGAAGGAAAAATTAATGTGCGCGGTAATGTCCTGTCTGCCTATATTCTGATAGGGGTCTTCATTCAGCATGTGTTTGTGGTAGCAGAGCAGGGTGCCTGATGATCTGTCATCGCTGAAATATTCCCTTGCCGTGTATCCGTAATCAATTGTGAGGAGAAATCCCTTTGATAATACTCTGTGTATATCCTCAAGCCAGTCCCGGACCCTTGTATTTATCTCTGTCCTGTATCCCTCATGCAGAGACAGGGAGAAGTGATTTACATAAGCTGAAATGTCGAGGGAGGAGACCGCTTCTTTTACTTCAAAGAAGTCCTTACCGTCATGGTTTACATACACTTCTTTTAATTCATCTTCCAT
>JAJRVB010000252.1 GCA_024277515.1 Nitrospirota bacterium
GTACCCACAGACGTTGTGTGCGGGAAAGAGTTGGCAGAGACAGCAGCTGCGTCACTGAAAAAAACTGACAGTGTTGAAGAAGATGATATGATACTGGATGTCGGCCCGGAAACATCCACCAGGTTTGCCGAGATGCTGAGCAGCGCGGGGACGATTATCTGGAATGGGCCGGTCGGTGTGTTTGAATTTGATCAGTTCGGAGAAGGTACAAAGGCCCTTTCCATGGCTATTGCTGAAAGCCCTGCCTTTTCAATTGCGGGCGGCGGAGATACCCTGGCAGCTATTGACAAGTATGGTATTGCCGACAGAATTTCATATATATCTACCGGCGGGGGGGCCTTCCTGAAGTTTCTGGAAGGCAGGAAATTACCGGATGTTGCCATACTTGAAGAACGGGCAAACCAGTAGTCCTTCAGTCAAGGCGTCAGGTGCTTTTCTGATATCGGTGGGTGTGCTGAAGCATGATGCCACGATTCCATATTATTCTCAAGATTTCAGAGATCTTGCCCGTAATATATGTATAGACAAAACCTCACATATAATAAAGGGGGAAGGACAAGTGCAATGTACGGAAAAGATCGGCAAGACTAACATCCTTCTTGAGTCCGGAACAAACGAACTCGAAATTGTAGAATTTTCTATTGGCGGTAACATTTACGGGATTAATGTTGCGAAGGTGCGGGAGATAGTCAAATACCCGGACAAGGTGGTCCCTGTCCCGGAGTCACACCCGTCAATCGAAGGCATGGTTGACCTGCGGGGCAAGGTAATCCCGATCATTAACCTGCCGCGTCATCTTGGAGAATCAGATGAAATCGACAAGGCGTCATCTTATGTAATAGTTACCGAATTTAACCAGTCCTCGGTAGGGTTCTGTGTGCATGAGGTTGACAGGATTCACCGTTTGTCATGGAGTCAGATAGAATCTCCGACCGGTATCATCGCATCCGGAGACGGGATTGTTGTCGCGATTGTCAAGTTTGATGACCGGATGATCCTGCTCCTTGATTTTGAGAAGATAACTTCAGAGATTAACCCCGGCTCCGGCATGCAAAATGAATCGGAAAGTAACATCATGGACACAGAACAGGACCTTGACAGGTCTGCATATACTGTTCTGGTTGCTGAAGATTCCAAGTATATCATGAAAATCATAGCAGGCAAGCTCGAAAAGGCCGGATATAAGGTACAGACTGCTTCAGACGGTTTGAAGGCGTGGGAGTACCTGACCTCTTTGATTCATGGCGCTGAGTTCAGGTCGATCAGCGATCACATAAATATGGTCATCTCCGATATTGAAATGCCCCAGATGGACGGACTGCATCTGATCAGGAATATCAAGGACAATGATAAATTAAGAAGCCTGCCCTGTATTGTGTTTTCTTCCCTGATAAGCGATGAAATGGCGCTGAAGTGCAAATCGGTCGGTGCGGACGGACAGATCAGCAAACCGGAAATCGGAGGGCTTGTTGATCTGCTGGATGGTTTTGCCATGTCCCTGTCAGGTAAGTCGTAAAAATTATCAAGCGGATATCAATGACAAATGTCAAAGCTCAAATGCCAAATAAAACCCTAATGACTTAATATCAAAACATAACAACTCTATGCAAGCCTTCAAAAACAATTTATTGGTATAAAAAGAGAGCTACACTCGGAGCCTACGCTGTTTTGGAATTTGGACTTTGACATTCATTTGGCATTTGAGCTTTGACATTTGTCATTATTCAGTAATACCCCCCGCCTTTGCGCCTTTCTGCACAATTATAGTACAATAACTTCGGATCGAATATGAGTTTTCAATATATCAGAGAGATGCCGAAGGTGGCGGACATCCTCGATGCCATTCCTCTTCCCGGGGACCTGAAACGGGTCAAGAGGGAACGGGACGAGGAGATCCAGTCTGTCTTCAGGGGTGAGAGCGACAAGTTCATTGTCATTATCGGCCCATGCTCGGCTGACAGCGAAGGACCTGTCTGTGAGTACGTCTCCAGACTTGCGCGCCTTCAGGAAGAGGTGAAAGACAAGCTGATACTTATCCCTCGTATCTATACTAACAAGCCGCGCACAACCGGCGAAGGGTATAAGGGAATGGCGCACCAGCCGAAGCCCTCGGAGGCCCCGAACATGGTGGAGGGGCTTACGGCGATCCGAAAGATGCATATACGCGCGATGAAGGAATCCCATCTTACCGCAGCGGATGAGATGCTCTATCCCGGGAACTATCCCTATCTTGAAGATATACTCAGCTATGTTGCGGTAGGCGCCCGCTCTGTAGAGAACCAGCTCCACCGTCTTACCATCAGCGGGCTGGATGTCCCTGCGGGCATGAAAAACCCGACAGGAGGGGACATGGAAGTCATGCTGAACTCGGTGCAGGCTGCCCAGCAGGGGCATGTCTTTGTGTATAACGGATGGGAGGTAAAGACCACCGGCAACCCTCTTACTCACTGCATCCTTCGGGGCGCGGTCAATCCGTACGGGACGAACATCCCCAATTATCATTACGAAGACCTGGTGGGGCTCTCGGAGGCATATGATAAGCGCAGCCTTCAGTATCCGGGGATCATTGTGGACACTAATCATGCGAACTCAAACAAGCAGTTCCAGCGGCAGCCCCGTATCGCGCAGGAAGTCATGGGGAGCCGCAGACACTCAAAGGTCCTCCGGGACAAAGTAAAAGGGCTGATGATCGAAAGCTATCTCGATGAAGGGTCACAGAAGATATCCGAGAATGTATATGGTAAATCCATCACCGATCCCTGTCTCGGGTGGGATGTTTCAGCGCGTCTCATAAGGGACCTTGCCGAACTGGTCTGATCCACTCCTTTTCCTTCCTGTCTTTCTTCTGTCTGTTTTCTGTCCCTGACTACTGTCTACTGTCTTTACCCGCTTGACAGTGAACGAACGTTCACCTATAATATGTACATGAGAAGGGAAGTGAATGAAGAGAAGCTGCGGTCAAGGGTACGGGCACTGTCGAGGTTCTATTATCAGAAAGGCAGGATGCCGAGTTTTGCCGAGATCGGTGAAATGCTGGGGTTAAAATCAAAGAATGCGGTTTCAAAGCTGGTGAAAAAGCTTGAGGAGCTGGGGGTCCTTGCGCAGGATGAAAAGGGCAGGCTGACTCCCGGGTCTATAAAATTTCCGCTCAGGATACTCGGAACGGTTGAGGCGGGATTTCCAAGCCCCGCGGAGGAAGAACTGGCAGACACACTCTCTCTTGATGAACTTCTTATCCGGAACAGGGAGTCAACCTTTCTTCTCAGGGTATCCGGTGAATCCATGATAGAGGCCGGAATAATGCCGGGAGACATGGTGATAGTAAACAGGGGACAGACTCCCCAAAGCGGTGATATTGTCATTGCGGAAGTGGATGGTGAATGGACAATGAAATATCTGAGGAAGAGGGGGCAGAGCGTGACCCTCATCCCTGCAAATCCAAAATTTAAA
>JAJRVB010000253.1 GCA_024277515.1 Nitrospirota bacterium
CCGGCCAGCATAAGCATGAGCATAATTCCGAGCACCCAGAGGGATGTCCTCAGAGAGCATAAAAAGTTTGTTATGAGCTTAAGAAATGCCATGAGTTAATGCCGTTTTAATAAAAAAGTCCTTTTTTTGTTCAGAAGCTGTGTGAACTCTTCATCAGGAGGCTTACCCCCAGATAAGTAAACAGTGTTATTGCAAAACCGATGATTCCGAGATAAGCCATTGGCTTGCCCTCCCACCAGCTGCGTAACCGCGCGTGGAGATAAAAACTGTAGAAACCCCAGAGTATGCTTGTCCATAACTCTTTGGGAGTCCATAGCCAGTATGTTCCCCACGCAAGATATGCCCATATCCCCCCGAAAATCATCGAGAGAGTAAACAGGCAGTATCCTATAAGGACCGCCCTGTATCCGAGACTTTCAAAAGAGTTCCGCCCGCCGCTTCCCTTCGGCTGAGGCTGCTGCAGATAAAGCCCCCCGAGAATCGCGGCAATTCCAAAGAGCGCGTACGACATAAATGCGAGCACCACATGACATTCAAACCAGAACGTTTTTAATATGGGCGGGAGCGGAGAATTGTGCGGCGGAGTTGTCATGGCAAAGACGGTCAAGAGCGCGCTCATTATCGCTGCCGCCCCCAATAAGCGGCTTCGGTCGTGTGAGGCAAAGGCAAAAGGCACGGCAAAGGCCGCCAGCGAGGCGGCAAGAAATACAAGGGTATCATGCGGACCGACCAGGGGCAGCCTCCCGAGGTCAGCTCCCCGTGAGAATATATATACCGTCTGCAGTACAACCCCGGCATATAAAAGGGGCCTTTTCCATAACGCAAACAGATAACACGCAAATGAACCGGTCAGTAGCAGCATAAGGTGTTATTTTATATGATACCGGAATTTAAATCAGGGAGAATGTCATCAGGACAGGGATATAGACACTAATAACGCAACAGGGGAAAAAGGTTCAGCAACCATTCAGTCTGGGGTAAAAACAGCAAGGCAACACAAGATCAAATATTAAACATAAAAGATCAAAATTAATGGAACTTTTTATAATATAAAATATTTTCCTTAATTTTGATCTTTGGCCTTTGATTTTTACATTTTTATGTCCATATGATACCCGTAACTGAATAGTTACCAGGTTCAGTCCCGGGCATATTGTGCGAGTTCACGCTTTAATTTTTCAATCTCCTGTTTCAGCGTTTTCATCTTTACTTCTCTCGACACAGCTGCTTCATAAAACACCTCAAGCTCCTCAACCCTCTCCCTGATCTCATCTTCCATCCTGCGGCGTTCAGAAATGTCTTCGCAGATCGTGACGATACACATCGGGGCTCCCTCTTCATCCCTGATAACATCCGACATGAGCTGCACCGGAAAGACCGTCCCGTCCTTTCTCATGTTTTCACTTTCACGCTTCCACCTCTTGATCGCTATAATCTCGTCAAGGGACATCGGGTTCCAGCTCTCGCGCGGCGCGAGCATTCTCACACTCCTGCCCGTCAATTCTCCCGCCTCATAGCCATGGATTTCAAGTTCAGCCGGATTTGTATATAGTATATTCCCCTCAAGGTCGCTGATTGTGACGCCGACCTGCATGGTTTCAATGGTCTTCTCAAAAGAAATAAGCTTTTCAACAGACCCCTCAAATTCCGTCCACGCTGATTCTATGCCCTGCATCCGCGTACGGAGTTCCGCCAGTTCAAGTATCAGCTGTTCCTTTGTCTTGTCTTCGTCTCTCATGTTTATGTAGTTTCCCTATAATTATCATAACATGAAAATCTCTTTCAGCCGGGGAATGAAAGGGAATACAAAGGAGAGGGGAAGATATATGCTGAACAATTATTTGGGCAGGATAAAATAAAAATTATTCCCGTACTGTGTGGCCTCATAGCCCACAGTGCCGCCATGTATTTCAACCGCCTGTTTTATAAATGAGAGTCCGTGGCCTGTTCCGGGCTGCGCCGACACATTCGAGGCCCTGTACGCATCTTCAAACAGTTTGCCGGTTTCGTGCGGCGCAATGTGCGGCCCTGTGCTGAAGACATTAAACTTGACACCGTCTTTACCCGGCCCGAAAAAGTCATGAATCACTTCCCGCCCATAGGAAATAAACTTTTTCTCTTCTCCATCTTCTGTTATCACCGCCTGGGTATATTTCACGGCATTCGAAAAAAGGTTCGCATATACCTGGGCAATCAATCCGACATCAACTACCGTGATGATCTCGGAATCAGGAATACCGCTGAAACGGTCATCAACTGATATACCCATCCTCTTAAACTGCTCTATATACCTGTCCAGCTGCGGCTGGACCACATCCTTTTTCATGTTGCAGGGCTTGCTGCGCAGCGTGAGCCTCCCCTGGTCAAAATGGCTCTTCCGGAAGAGCGTCTCAATAAACAGGCTCATATTCTTGTAATGTTTTTCGATGTTTTCGAGTTCCCCGGCCAGTCCCTGATTCACGTCCGTAAATTCCTTCAGAAAATTATTCATGCATGATTCATCACACTGACCCTGAGTGAACTTATTGAAAAATTCCCGTTCCATCTCAATATTTTTTTCTATCTTTCTCCGGAGGCCCCTGAGAAAAAGCTTGTACACCATGTTCGGAACAATGATATTATGCTCAATATCGGCAACAAGAGAGCGTATAAAATTCAGGTGCTCGATATTTTTTTTGACCAGAAGCCTGTTATGGATATTAAATCCTATACGGTTGGCGTACTTCTGGAAAAAGAGTTCACGATGTTCTGTCAGGTCCCTGACAGGATATATTGCCAGCAGGCCCAGCACATCATCTTCTACCTTAAAAGGGAGTTCTTCAATCAGTGGTTCCTTCCCGCGAATTGTCAGCACCAGGCTGTTCTTTGCGGTATAGTACGGTTTATCCGCAGGTTTTACGTCATCCGGAGGCGGGGTGTGCATAGTATAATCCCCTTCCCCGGTCCTCGCGATAAGCGCCAGAGAATCTGTATCAGCATGCACAATGTAGAGACATGAGTCAAGGCCGAAAAATGTCCTGGGAATCAAGACGCACAGCTTATAGAAATCCTCGATATCGTCCAGTTCCTGGGCAAGATCGAAAAACGTCTTGAGGGCATCATTTTCCTTCTGAGTAAAGTTATATTTCTGGTAGTCGTTCTTTTTGCCTTCGACCCGTTCGATTATATAATTCATGTCATTCATGTCAGTCTAATACTCCCCTGCCCCTGAAAACAGGATTGAGACAAAAGCGGAGTTCTTCAGGGTAATTTCATGATAATTATAGCATTTACACGCGAAACATTCATCCCGGCAGAGATTCCGGTCTCCCACGGCTGATTATTTCTTCCGATCAAACAGTTTTGCCCCGATTACCACAAAAACAGACGAAAGGACCGAGATGACCGCAATATCGGTTACAAGACTGAAATCCGCGCTCATCGGACCCGCTTCAAGAGGAAATATCACATTCTTGAGCGCGTCAACCCCGTATGTCAATGGGTTGAGCTTCGCAAGTGCGGCAAGCGCACCCGGAAGGAGTTTTACAGGATACATCGCCCCGGACAGGAAAAACATCGGCATCACGATAAAGTTCATGATCACACTGAAACTCTCGTAACTGTCGTAGAATGTGGCAAGCAAAATTCCGAGTGTAGAAATGCAGAATGACATGACCAGGGCTATAAGCAGGACCTGGACTATCTGGACGATTCCCAATTCAAGCCCAAGCAGGGGAAAGAGCATAAGGACAATAAGCGCCTGTAATGTAGAAACAACCGTGCCGCTCAGGCCTTTGCCGATCACAATTGAAAAACGGGAGACAGGGGCAGCCAGTATTTCCTTGAAAAAACCGAATTCCTTGTCCCAGATGATGGATATGGAAGAAAATATCGAGCTGAACAGGATCGTCATCCCGAGGATACCCGGAAATATGAACTGGGTATACGGCATGCCTGCGTTCGGGCTTACAAGCCTGCTCATGCCCGCGCCTACAAGAAACAGCCATAAAAGGGGGCGCGCTATGGTAGACACAAGCCGGGTCCGCTCACGGACAAATTTCTTCAGC
>JAJRVB010000254.1 GCA_024277515.1 Nitrospirota bacterium
CGGTCTCTACGAGCAGTGTTTTAAAAGGGGAATCAATAAAAGACACTGCCCTGACCATTCAGTCACTTGGCGCGGACTTTGTTGTCATAAGGCATGGATCGTCAGGGGTGCCCCATTTCCTGAGCAGCATGCTCGAGATGTCCGTGATAAACGCCGGAGACGGCTCAAATGAACACCCTACACAGGCCCTCCTTGACCTCTTGACCATTCAGTCGCATAAAAAGAAGATTGAAGGGCTTACTGTTTCGATCATCGGGGACATAGCCCACAGCAGAGTGGCAAAGTCAAATATCTATGCGTTGACAAAACTCGGGGCCAGGGTACGGTTAATCGGTCCCCCTACATTAATGCCCGCCGGGATCGGCAAGCTTGGAGTGGATGTATTTCACTCAATAGATGACGGCATAAGAAAAGCGGATGTGATCATGACCCTCAGGCTACAGCGCGAGCGTCAGGGCAAGGGCTTTCTCCCCTCTGTGGAGGAGTATTTCAAACTTTACGGCCTGACGCATGAGAGAATGAAACTCGCAAAGCCTGATGCCATTGTCATGCATCCCGGTCCCATGAACAGGGGTGTTGAAATCGCATCCACTGTCGCTGACGGACCACAGTCCGTCATACTCGAACAGGTCACAAACGGAATAGCCGTAAGAATGGCGATTCTGTATTTGCTTGCAGGAGTAAGAAAGTGAATATATTAATAAAAAACGGACATGTGATCGACCCTGCCCGGGACATAGACGGCCCCGGGGACATCCTCATTAAGGGACGCAGGATCGAGGGCCTGTATCCGCAGGGCAAGGCGCCTGACGCGGACAGGACTGTCGATGCATCAGACTGCATTGTAATACCCGGTCTGGTGGATATGCACACCCACCTCCGTGAACCCGGATTCGAATACAAGGAAACCATACATACAGGCACAGTTGCAGCCGTAAAAGGCGGTTTTACCTCCGTATGCTGCATGCCGAATACAAAGCCGATAAACGATTCAGTGCCTGTAACACAGTTTATCCTGGACAAGGCGGCCCGGGAAGGGGCATGCAGCGTGTACCCTATCGGAGCAATCACTACCGGGCAGCAAGGTGAAGAGCTTTCCGAACTGGAGGCCCTGCTGAAGGCCGGCTGCATAGCATTCTCCGACGATGGAATGCCTGTTTCTAACAGCCTCATTATGAGGCGTGCCCTTGAATACTCAAAAATCTTCAATATACCGATCATATCTCACTGTGAAGACCTGAAGTTGTCCGAGGGCGGGGTGATGAATGAAGGATTTGTCTCCACGATAGTGGGCCTGAACGGCATCCCGAAGGCTGCGGAAGAGACAATGGTAGCCCGGGACCTCTCCCTTTGCGAACTGACCGGGGGACGGCTTCATATCGCGCATGTGTCGACAGGGGGGTCCGTCAAGCTGATCAAGGATGCTAAGGCACGCGGAATAAACGTGACCGCAGAGACATGCCCGCACTACTTTTCACTTACTGATGAGTCAATTGTGAGCTATGATACAAACCTGAAGGTCAACCCTCCCATACGTACCGCTGATGATGTCGCTGCCATTAAAGAGGGCCTGAAAGATGGTACTATCGACGTCATCGCAACCGACCATGCCCCGCATCACAGAGATGAAAAAAACAGGGAATTTGACGCGGCCGCCTTCGGCATATCAGGCCTTGAAACAGCCTTTGCCCTCGGCCTGCAGCTCGTTGACCAGGGCTTCCTTGACTTAAAGCAGCTTATCAAGAAGATGACCATAACCCCTTCTTATATAATGGGATTAAACAAGGGCACATTGCGCAGCAATTCTGACGCGGACATAGCGGTGATACACACACAGAAGAGGGTCAAAATAGATTCTGAACAGTTTTTATCAAAGGGTAAAAACTCACCTTTCCATAACTGGACACTGAAGGGAACAGTAGAGAAAACAATATCAATGGGGAAGCTTTATGAATGGAAATAGGATAAGGGCGCTTCTCGTGCTCTCTGACGGAACGGTTTTTGAAGGATGGAACTTCGGGGCCGAAGGAGAGGCCGCCGGAGAAGTTGTATTTAATACCTCTATGACAGGTTACCAGGAAATACTGACTGACCCTTCATACAGGGGCCAGATCGTATCCATGACATATTCTCAAATCGGCAACTATGGAATAAATCCGGAGGACATGGAATCAGGAGGTCCTCATGTTGAGGGGTTCATAGCCAGGGAGTTTTTCGATTTTCCAAGCAGCTGGCGCTCCCGGAACGACCTTGGGCAGTACCTCAGGGAGAGCGGCAAGGTTGGAATCCACGGGATTGACACAAGGGCCCTGACCCGTCATCTGAGAGACCACGGGGTTCAGATGGGGATCATCTCTACTACGGATTTAAGGCCTGGGAGTCTGCTTGAGAAGGTTATGAGCCTTCCCGGGATATCCACCCTTGATCTCGTGAAAGAGGTAACAACAAAGGAGCCGTATACCTGGACACAGACTTTGTGGAAACCGGATTCCGGATACAACTCCGAACTCACAACTCCTCACTCTAAACTCAATTGTGTTGTTTACGACTTCGGTGTCAAGATGAATATCCTCCGTCATCTTGCTCAAACCGGATTCAAAGTGAGCGTGGTCCCTGCCAGTACGCCTGCTGAGGAAGTCCTCGAACGGGCTGATGTAATTGTATTGAGCAATGGCCCCGGGGACCCCCGCTCTGTTTCGTATGCAGTAGAGAACGTGAAAAAACTGCTGGGGAAAAAACCCGTAATGGGAATATGCCTCGGTCATCAAATATTGGGGCTCGCCCTGGGAGGCAGGATATACAAGCTCAAATTCGGTCACCACGGCGGAAATCACCCGGTCATGGACATCTCGACCGGGAAAGTCCATATCACGTCCCAAAACCATAATTACTGCGTGGATGTCAAGGGCCTCGGCGCTCAGGTGGAATTGACTCACAAAAATCTCTATGACGGCACGGAAGAAGGCATGAGGCATAAGGACATGCCGATTATATCATTTCAGCATCATCCCGAAGCAGGTCCCGGACCTAATGATTCAGGGTATATTTTCAGTCAGTTCAGGGAAATGGTTGAAGCGTGCTGAGCGATAAAGCCAATTACTATGAATTGAAGATTGAAAACGACAAGCTCTTTTTCAGAACAGCATACTTTAAGGCGGAAAAAACGAGCGTACTGCATGCCGGTGTCTATACACGGGAGTTTTCGTCCATGCTGCTGGCGTCTGCCGTATGTGTCTCTGCATATATAATAGACGGCACATTCAGCAGCAGACCGCCTGTCGTGCGTTATACCATTATTGTCCTGATATTCGTTGCCGCCTTTATCGGCGCAAATACATACATATTCAGGAAAAGATATCTGGAACTCGTTTGTGACAGGACCGAAAAGATTGTCCGTATTGTGCAGTCCGGACTCTTAAGGAAAAAGTCCGAAACGATCCCGTTTAATCAGATAGCGTCAGTTGCTGCGGGAAGTAAAAGTTTTATTCCCGAGAATCTGGACGGAATAAAATTTGTGCAGAAAATATCGGCACAGCACGGGAGTCCGATGCCGGGCCTCGAAAATGAAGAGGAATTTATCACACTCTCTCTGAGACTGCTGGACGGATCGGAAAGAATTATATTTGCAGCCCGGGTAGAAGGCGGAAGAGTGGATGGAGAGCCCCGGATACCCCTCGGAGAAATTAAATCTTTTTTAAATAGTTAAGGAAAACTTAATGCCAAAAAGAACAGACATAAAGAGCATACTGCTTATCGGTTCAGGACCGATCATTATCGGACAGGCCTGTGAATTTGACTATTCGGGTACACAGGCATGCAAGGCGCTGCGCGAAGAGGGATATAAGGTAATACTGGTCAACTCCAATCCCGCGACCATCATGACCGATCCTGATACGGCTGATGTTACATATATTGAATCACTGACCAATGAGGTCCTCGAAATGATAATTGAAAAGGAGCGGCCCGATGCGATACTGCCGACAATGGGCGGACAGACGGCCCTTAACCTTGCAGTGGAACTTTCCGAGAGGGGTATCCTTGATAAATTCAATGTCGAGCTGATCGGCGCCAAACTTGAGGCTATCAAAAAAGCCGAGGACAGGGAACTCTTCAAGCAGGCCATGGACAGGATCGGACTGAAGACCCCAAAGAGCTTTCATGTTGATTCCATGGAAGAGGGATTGAGGGTGACGGAAGTCCTCAGCTTTCCCCTGATACTGAGGCCCTCATATACTCTCGGCGGTACAGGAGGAAGCGTTGCCTACAACAAAGACGATTACCATGACAACCTCAAGCAGGCCCTTAAGCTAAGCCCGGTCAGTCAGGTGCTTATAGAGGAGTCAGCCCTCGGATGGAAAGAGTATGAACTCGAAGTCATGCGGGACAACAAGGACAATGTTGTTATTATCTGCCCCATAGAAAATTTTGATCCCATGGGTGTGCATACCGGGGACTCCATTACTGTAGCCCCTGCGCAGACATTAACCGACAAGGAGTATCAGATCATGCGCGATGCGTCCATCGCGATTATGAGGGAGATAGGGGTCGATACCGGGGGATCAAATGTCCAGTTTGCGGTCCATCCTGAAGACGGACGATTAATTGTAATAGAAATGAACCCCAGGGTATCACGAAGCTCTGCACTTGCTTCCAAGGCAACGGGGTTCCCGATCGCAAAGATAGCTGCAAAACTTGCGGTCGGTCTGACCCTCGATGAAATACCGAATGATATAACAAAAGAGACCCCCGCGTCCTTCGAGCCTGCTATTGATTATGTTGTGGTGAAATACCCGAGGTTTGCCTTTGAGAAATTTCCCGAGGCAGACCCTGTCCTCACAACTCAGATGAAATCAGTGGGCGAGGCCATGTCTATCGGCAGGACATTCAAGGAGTCCCTGAACAAGGCCCTCCGGAGTCTTGAGGTCGACAGCTATGGCTTTGAGCCCGTCGAGGCAGATCTCAGTGAGATAAGAGAAAAGATCAAGGTCCCTCAATGGGACCGTATCTGGTATCTTGCCCAGGCCCTGAGGCTCGGAGAGAGCATAGAAGAACTTTACGCCCTTACAAAAATCGACCCCTGGTTTCTGTTTAATATGAAGCAGATAATCGACATGGAGGGGCAGATTAAAAATGCCTTGACAGATGACCCTGAGAAACCGCTGCCCGAAGACCTCCTGAGAGAAGCAAAAGAATACGGATTTTCGGATATAAGAATTGCCGGACTGCTGGGATATCACGAAAGGACCATCAGGGAGATGAGGAACCGGATGGGCCTGCATGCAGTATATAAAATGGTTGATACATGCGCTGCTGAATTCCAGGCCTATACCCCGTATATGTATTCAACATATGAAAAAGCGTTTTATAAGACAGCGGTCAGCGGTCAGCAGTCAGCGATCGGC
>JAJRVB010000255.1 GCA_024277515.1 Nitrospirota bacterium
ATCAGCTCCACCCTTCATCGCCAGTGTCTTTGTTATCGCTGCCGTCAACGTCGTCTTCCCATGATCTACATGCCCTATCGTTCCGATGTTTACATGCGGCTTTACTCTCTCAAATTTTGCCTTGGCCATCTCTTCCTCCTTAACTTCATCTATCAGTTATCTGTTATTATCAGGACTTCACCCTGCCAATCAACTTTTAACCAATAATATTCAGTTATTATCCTCCCTTAACTTTCGTCACAATATCTTCAGAGATGTTTTTGGGGACCTCTTCATAATTGGAAAACTGCATGGTATAAGTGGCGCGCCCCTGGGTCTTGGACCGTAAATCAGTAGCGTATCCAAACATTGAGGAAAGCGGCACCTGGGCGGATATCACCCTCACATTGGCCCGCTGATTCATTGTCTGGACCCTGCCTCTCCTTGCATTAAGGTCACCTATCACATCTCCCATATATTCTTCAGGTGTCACGACTTCAATAGCCATGACCGGCTCCAGCAATACCGGCTTTGCCTTCTTCGCGGCATTTTTGAAAGCCATGGAGCCTGCAATCTTGAAAGCCATTTCCGAGGAATCAACCTCATGATATGATCCGTCATATAATGTGACCTTCACATCAACAACCGGGTACCCTGCAAGCACGCCGTTTTCAAGGGACTCCTTGATTCCTTTTTGTACGGCGGGGATATATTCTCTCGGTATTGTCCCGCCCACTATTTTATTTACAAATTCAAAACCTCCGGAAAGGTCGAGTGGTTCCACTTCAATATAGACATGTCCGTACTGTCCGCGTCCGCCCGACTGCCTTACAAACTTGCCCTCAGCCTTTACCGTCTGGCGAATTGTCTCCCTGTAGGCGACCTGTGGCTTGCCTACATTTGCCCCGACCTTGAATTCCCTCAAAAGCCGGTCGACAATGATATCGAGATGAAGTTCTCCCATCCCCGAGATAATCGTCTGGCCTGTTTCATCATCAAAAGAGACCTTGAAGGAAGGGTCCTCCTGGGCCAGCTTTCCCAATGCAACAGAGAGCTTTTCCTGGTCTGCCTTTGTCTTCGGTTCAATGGCAACCGAGATCACAGGTTCCGGAAATTCCATTGACTCAAGGATAACGGGATGGTCGGCATCGCAGAGGGTGTCCCCGGTGAGCGTGCTTTTCAAGCCTACGGCCGCAACAATATCACCCGCATAAATTTCCTTTACATCTTCCCTCTTGTTGGCATGCATCTTCAGGAGCCGTCCCACGCGTTCTTTAACATCTTTAGTAGAATTATATATATAGGAACCGGAAGAAAGCGTGCCTGAATAGACCCTGAGAAAGGTCAACTGCCCCACAAAGGGATCAGTCATGATTTTGAAGGCGATCGCGGCAAAGGGCTCGTCTTCAGAAACTCTTCTTACGATTTCTTTTCCTGAACGTGGTTCAGTACCGGTAACAGGGGGAACATCCGTGGGGCAGGGCAGAAAATCAATAATCGCGTCCAGAAGCTGCTGTACCCCTTTATTCTTGAATGCGGATCCGCAGAGGACCGGGGTTATTTTTAATTCTACCGTGCCTTTGCGCAGCGCAGAGATGATAAGCTCAGCCCTGATCTCCTCTCCGGCAAGATATTTTTCCATTATTGCATCATCAAAATCCGCCAGGGCCTCCAGCATCTTTTCTCTATATTCAAGGGCCTGCGGCATCAGTTCTTCCGGTATGTCAGCCTCATCAAATTTCGCCCCCAAAGACTCATCATCATATATATTCGCCTTCATTCTGATAAGGTCAACAGATCCCCTGAATGCGTCCTCACTGCCGATAGGGATCTGGATTGGAACAGGCGCCGCACCCAGCCGTTCTATTATGGACTTGACACTCATAAAAAAATCCGCGCCCATCCTGTCCATCTTGTTTATGAATGCGATCCTCGGGACGTTGTATTTATCAGCCTGCCGCCATACGGTCTCTGACTGAGGTTCTACGCCGGACACTGCGTCAAACAGCGCAACCGCTCCGTCAAGGACCCGGAGTGAACGCTCGACCTCAATTGTAAAATCAACATGGCCCGGAGTATCAATAATATTGATCATGTTCTCGTTCCACAGGCATGTAGTAGCTGCAGAGGTGATGGTAATCCCCCGCTCCTGCTCCTGCACCATCCAGTCCATGACAGCAGTGCCCTCGTGCACCTCTCCTATCTTATAGGTTACGCCTGTGTAGTAAAGTATGCGCTCCGTGACCGTTGTCTTGCCGGCATCTATGTGCGCCATTATCCCTATATTTCTCGTTTTTTCGAATGTCATATCCGCTACTGCCTTTTCCATTTCCGTTATTACCATCTAAAGTGGGCAAAGGCCTTGTTGGCATCAGCCATTTTATGAGTATCTTCTCTCTTTTTTATTGACGCCCCGGTCTTGTTGGCTGCGTCCATCAGCTCACCGGCCAGTTTTCCCTTCATGCTCCGCTCTCCCCTCTTCTGTGAAAAGCTGATAATCCACCTGAATGCAAGCGCGACCCTTCTCTGCGGTCTGACGTCAATTGGCACCTGGTATGTGGCCCCGCCGACACGTCTTGACTTGACCTCGATCATCGGCTTTACATTTTCGAGCGCCGTCTTGAACACCTTCAAGGGATCATCGCCTGTCTTTTCCTTGATAATGTCAAATGCCCCGTAGCATGTCCTCTCGGCAGTCGACTTCTTTCCGTCTTTCATAATAGAGTTCACAAATTTGCTGACAAGTTTGCTGTTATAGATTGGATCCGGCAATATTTCTCTTTTAGCTGCGACTCTTCTTCTTGGCATATTTTGGTTACCCGAAAATTATTTTGGTTTTTTGGCGCCGTATTTTGACCGGCTTCTTCTGCGATCGGCAACGCCAAGCGTGTCGAGGACTCCTCTGACGATGTGGTATCTGACACCTGGAAGGTCTTTTACTCTCCCACCCCTTATAAGAACAATAGAATGCTCCTGCAGGTTGTGGCCGACACCCGGTATATATGCAGTAACTTCCATTTTATTGGTCAGCCGCAATCTTGCCACTTTTCTCAAGGCGGAATTCGGTTTTTTCGGGGTAGTGGTATACACCCTGGTACAGACACCCCGCCTCTGGGGACACCCTGAAAGGGCAGGACTCTTTGTTTTCTTTACTGCCTGTTTCCTTCCTTTTTTTACGAGTTGTGCTATAGTCGGCACAGTTCCTCCGTCACGATTTCAATATGATCAATTTATAACAATATTCCCATCTGTGGGGAAAACCTAAAAAGTTTATCAGGGATAATTTATTTTGTCAATAGCGCCTGAAAAAAAAAACATAACTTATGAATAATAAATCAAAATAACAGAAAGATCAATACTGTCTCTCGCTGGGGAAATCCCGGGATTGCGCCCCGGCATATCGAAACATTATAAGCTGTAATACAAAGACATTATGGAATAGTCAATCGTTCATGTCCATAGGAGACCCATGAGAATGATAAACAGAACACTCTTTGCCAGTTCAGTATACCCCGTTGTCCGGAGCTTTTCTTCCCTCATCAGTATGACGGATATCA
>JAJRVB010000256.1 GCA_024277515.1 Nitrospirota bacterium
AAAACGACAATTGCTTGAGTTTATACACAGACAATAATTAGTATTTAATAGAGTGCTCGTTTTATTTCCCTTATCCCGATTTTGCCTTCTACGAGCAATTCTTTCTTAATCTTTGTAAGCTGTTTCACTCTGTCTTCAACCTTCAGCGCAAGGCCTTTGTCACCTATCTTCTTTTTTAAAACCAGTTCCAGAGGCGCCTTTCCTCTTAAATATTTCGAGCCGCTGTTACCGCCCTTATGCTCTTCGAACCTCCTCTTCACGTCAGTAGTTATCCCCGTATACAAGCTCCCGTCTTTGCACCGTATTAAATATAAAAACCAGATCTCCATTTTATTTTTGAGCGAGTCCTTAATAATCGACAAGCATTTTAAAGCAGCATTATGCCTTCAGCATTTTAAGGAATATATCAAATTTCTCTTTATGACCTTCTTTTTCAGACCAACTTCTGATTTCAGACAGTTTTACCTTCTGCGCCTTTGCTACCATAATAGCCTGCTCAAGGGCCTGCGGATCATTCCAGTGGTAATACGCTAAGGTCTTTTATTTTTATTTTCTTCCAGTCAACCTTCACAGCGGCTTACCTGCCCGTCTTGGCCTTGTTCGCTTGCGATAGTATTTTTCCTTTTCCTTCACAGGGACAAACTCGTAGGCCTTTGAAACGAGTGTCTTTAATTCCTTCAGAAAGGGATACCGGGGGTTAAAAGTATAAAGCCGCATATTACCAACAAGTCTGCTGACAATAATTCCACCCTCTTCCAGTCTTTTTAACTGCTGCTGAAACTTATTGACCGGCTCGTCAAAAGTCTTTGCCAGTCCAAGTGCATAACTTTCGTTGTAGACTAAAAGCGTAAAGAATATTTTTTCTATTACCGGATTACCAAAAAGCCCCTCAAGCATATTTTCTCCATTACCATAATATCTGGTTATATTACCATGTATAATGGTACTCTACATTAACTAGTTATGTCAACAAAGTGGCGAAACACGGATTTATTATCCGCACTTCCGCATGTCCAACCTGCCTGTTACATTTCGAAGTAAGGAAATTGCGGAAGCTGCAGGGCTTAAAAGGGTAAAGACCGGCAATGTTCATCTGTTAAGTTGAAATTACGTGATCAGGGGGGTAGGCACCTTTGAACATTAGAACAATAAAACAATCGGACAGTTTTTCTTGTGGACAATTTCAAGGGCAGACTGACCCCTCTGTCTTTAGTAGCCCTGTCCCCGATTGATTTCGATTGTTGGTAACCTTATTGAGGTGTAATATGAGCGATTTCCCACTCCCAGGTATTTTGCCGGTTGCATACTTTTGGGTAATACATTATAATATTACTATAACAGATTACCCGATTGGGAAGACGTAAGGAGGAGAAAATGTCTGTAAAGACTTCCATCAATATTCCTGAAGATATTTTTAACGAAGCCAAAAAGGTGTCGGGAAATTTCAGCTCATTAGTTGCGGAAGCTCTTAAAGAATATCTAAGAAGAAAAAAGGTTGAAAAGGCTATATCCAGTTTTGGCAAATGGGAAAAAAGGAAGAAAAAGAGCACGGATATTGTTAATGAAATGAGGAAAGAGGACAGCCGCCGCTATGCAGACCGTAATCGTTGATACCGACATAGCCATTGACTATTTAAGGGGAGCCGGTTATGCGAGAGACCTGATGCTTGGCTTATGGGATGGGAATACCGCATATTTGAGTATTCTGTCGGTTTACGAGCTCTATGCAGGGATGCGGAAAGGTGAAGAAGAGGATACAGAGAATTTTATAAATGCCTGCTGTATTGAACCGGTCACCATTGAAATAACCAGAAAAGCCGGCGATATATACAGGCGCTGCAGGCAGAAAGGGCTTACACTGACATCTATCGACTGCCTCGTTAACGCAACTGCCGTTATTAAAAACCATAAAATCGCCACCCGGAATAAAGACCATTATCCGGATAAAAAAATTCTTCTTGCCATGGCAGCTAACTTATAAAAGCACTGTAGACATGGGGTCATAGACATGGGGTCAGGCACCGACAAAGGACATTCGAAGATTTAATCGCATATTAATTTGTCTTCTGTCTGGGACCCACAGACTTCATATTTCAGGCGGACTCCTTTAATATCCGCTCAAGCAAGGCCCAGCGTTCATAAGCGCCGGCAATATCCTTTTCCAGCTTCTCGATCTTTGACTTTGCTTCAGCCACCCTGCTTCCATCACCTTTGTAAAATTCAGGCTCCGCAAGTTTTTTATAAAGCCCGTCATGCTCTGCTTCCATTGATTCAATCATGCCGGGGAGCGCTTCCAGCTCTCTGTTTTCTTTGAATGTGAGCTTGCGGGGCACCTCTTGTTTTTGACGTGGCTTTTTTCGCCCGTGGACTTTCACTTTCTGATTCACTGCTTCAGGTACACGCTGTCTCAGCCAATCATCATATCCCCCCACATATTCGCCGATCCTGCCCCCTCCTTCGCAGACGATCGTACTCGTCACAATGTTATTCAGAAATTCCCGGTCATGGCTCACCAGCAGGACCGTGCCTTTATATTCCATCAGCATCTCCTCAAGGAGTTCAAGCGTGTCTATATCAAGGTCATTTGTCGGTTCGTCCATGACGATCACATTTGAAGGCCGTGTAAAAAGCCTTGCGAGCAGGAGCCGGTTACGTTCTCCTCCGGACAGGACCTTTACGGGCATCCGGGCGCGGTCCGGCGGAAAGAGGAAGTCCTGGAGATAGCCGATCACATGTTTTTTCCTGCCGTTTACAGTAACGTGCTCACCGTCGGCCACATTTTCCATTACGGACTTTTCGTCATTCAACTCTGCACGGTGCTGATCAAAGTATGCAACCTCAAGCCCGGTTCCCCTCCGGACAGAACCTTCATGATCTGCCATAGTACCGATGAGGATGTTTATCAGTGTTGTCTTTCCCGAGCCATTCGGGCCTATAATCCCTATCTTGTCGCCCCTCATAATTACCGTTGAAAAATTATCTATAAGTTTTCGTCCGTCAAATGTACAGCCAATCCCCTTTGCCTCAAGCACAAGCTTCCCTGATCTTTCAGCCTCATTGAGATTCATTTTGGCGCTTCCGGACAACTCACGCCTCATACCCCGCTCCCTCCGCATCTCTTTCAACGCCCTGACACGACCTTCATTCCGGGTGCGGCGCGCCTTTATGCCCTGACGGACCCATGCTTCTTCCTGCACGAGCTTTTTATCAAAAAGCGCATTGTGTGTGGACTCGGCATCCAGCTGGGCCTGTTTTCTTTTAAGGTAGGTTGTGTAGTCACCGGGCCAGTCGGTTATCTTCCCGCGGTCAAGTTCAATTATACGTGTTGCGAGAGACTGAAGAAATTTCCGGTCATGAGTTATGAAGAGGATGGCCCCCCTGTAAGCGCCCAGGAGTTCTTCGAGCCATCCGATTGATTCAATGTCGAGATGGTTAGTCGGCTCATCAAGCAGCAAAAGGTCCGGCTCGTTTACAAGTGCCCTGGCAAGGAGAACTCTTCTCTTTTGCCCCCCTGAAAGTCCATCCACAGATACATCGGCATTCAGCTTGAGCATTGAGAGCACAGTCTCAACTCTCTGCTGTATATGCCAGCCGCCTTCAGATTCGATTTCGTGCTGCAGTCGTTCAAGTCGGGAGAGCGCCCCTTCATGATGATCAGATGAGAGGCGGTGACTTAGCAAATGGTATTCAGAGATTAAGCCGACTATTTTGCCCAGCCCTTCTGAAACCAGATCGAATACCGGACCGCTGAGGCCATGGGGAACTTCCTGGGGAAGTGAGGCGATTCGCACTCCCCGGGAATATATGATCTCGCCGGCGTCAGGAAGAATTTCTCCGCCGATTATCTTGACGAGAGTGGATTTGCCGGCGCCGTTCCTGCCGACCAGACAGACACGCTCCCCTGCCTCCACATTAAGAGTAACTCCATCAATCAACTCAGGGCCGCCGAATGCTATCTTTATATTCTGCAGACTAACTATTGCCAAATATTCCCTCTGCCGGTTACCTGCCCTGCGGTTTCCTGTAGTATGTCATCGCCTCGCCCATGTAGGAATTGAGATTTTCTATCCTTGTCTCATCTGATGGATGAGTACTCAGGAACTCGGGGGGTGCTGCTCCTTTCTTTCCTGATGACATTCTCTTCCAGAACTCCGGGGCTTCGTGGGGATCATATCCTGCCATGGCCATAAATATAAGTCCGAGACGGTCAGCCTCTGATTCCTGAAGCCTGCTGTAGGGAAGAAGTACCCCTACCTGCGTCCCGATACCATAGGCGGTCATGAACAGGTTGGCAGTCTGTTCGGGTTTACTCGAAAGGGCCGTTGAGAGGGCAGCTTCTCCCATCTGGGCGATCAGTCCCTGGCTCATGCGCTCATCACCGTG
>JAJRVB010000257.1 GCA_024277515.1 Nitrospirota bacterium
CAAAAGGCAGCATAATATTTCACGCGCCGTCTCTGATTACATACGAAATAATTAACGCATGCCTTGTAGCCTCACGCATGTCACGTTTTACACAGGAGATGGCAAAGGAATTGATGGACGAGATGCTCGGGATTGAAATGATTCTTGAAGATGTTGAGAGGTTAAAAGACAGAATTTTCAGTATATCCGTCGATTATCATAGAAGTGCGTATGACAGCGCTTATGTAGCTGTGGCAGAATCCGGAAAAATCCCTTTCCTGACCGCAGACAGGAAACTGTTCAACAGCCTGAAAAGGGACTTTGCCTTTGTAGAATCAATAGATAATTATCAGCCGGCCTGATTTTTCTTCCTGAAGCGCCTGCTCAAAGCCAGGGTTGAACCACCGGCAACAAAGAGGATCATGCTCAGCGGCTCAGGTACAACAGGTACCGTGGTGCCTGTTATTGACGACCTGTTGCCGGACTGGTCATCAAACGTAGCTATAAAAGGAACACTGCCCAGCTGAAAGTCGGCAGTGTAAGTGAATCCTCCCCTCGAGTCACCCGCTGCTATGTCTGAACTGTAGCTCGTGCTCATCGCATCCAGGAAAGAAGTCGAACCATTGTTCCCCCAGACAGCCCCGCTCCATCCGGTCGCAAGGGACGAGTCCGTCACATTGACGACCTGTCCAAAGCTGAGGAATACCCCGTAAAGATATTCACTCGCGTCAGATGTGTTATGAAATGTGTAATCATACTGCCAGAGTCCCTCGCCCAGACTCGTCTCCTGGTACATTATGCTTGCGCCTGTAGATGCAAACGGCACAGCCGGCAGCATTAACAGACAGACTGCGATAATCATCCCTCTTAAAAAACCAGCTTTCTTCATAATTAAATCTCCCCGTTTTGTTTTTATAAACTTTTTATGTGTTCAATTAAATTGTCGGTTCAACCACAGTGAATCCTTCGTTTACATTATCTATGTTCATAGTAGCTGCACTGTGAAAAATTGAATTATCAGGATCGTATATCACGATCCCCATCCCGTCATTAGCACCATCAAGCACGGTTGCTGTGTATGAATAAGTCACTCCGCCGTCTGTAATCCCTTTTCCGGTAATGACAGCGCCTTGCACAATCTTCAACACGCCTGTAATTGATGTACTCTTAAAATCGACTATTCTCTCAAATGAATCGTTATAGACCAGTGAACCGGCATCCGTGTCCACAGACATCGTGCGGACTATGATGTCGGGCGACTCACCCAGAACCAGCATGCCGTTTCCGGACACGGACAGGCCTGCCGCTGATATGCCGTACACGGACGTCACACCTATGGGAACTTTTTTGTCACCATCAATTTTATCACCGAGAAATGTAACCATACCCGACACCGTGTCTATATCAACCTCAATCTTGTCAAGCACCTTGTCCATTCCCTTATGGTTCGCTGCGAACATATTCGTGAGGAAGTTCACACCGTCAGCACCACACTTTGCAATCATGTCCTTCAGGACATTCAGTATCTCCACTATGGCGCTGTCAAGGTCATCCTGTGTGAACGGATGCCCATCAGGATCATCATACACTTTCGCAGGATCACCCACACCCGCTGCCGCGGCAACTGCCAGGTCTGTAAGGGGATTTATATTTGCAGTCCCGGGCCCCATCGCAACAGAATAATATATGTTGCCCGCATTATCCTCTGCATACAGGAAAAAAGGCGGGGTCAGACCGGTCACATCGAATTTAAAACTCCCGTCAGTATCAATCGTAACCGGCCCGAGGTCGGTCCCGTCTGAATCCTTCAGGTAGACATTGCCGCTCATGGGCGCTCCGGTTGCCGCCACTCCAGAAACCAGCGAAACAGTCTTTGTAGTGTCTGAGGGTGTACTGGACGAAGAATTTCCTCCACCACCACTGCCTCCACAGGCGATCAAAGGTAATGTCAATAATATTGCGAGCAATACAGCATGCAGACTTTTTAATCTTCGATAGTTCATATACTTGTACAACCTCCTTTGCACTAAAGGCAGATGATAAATTTTCTGACCCGGCTTGAGAGTGCCACTCACTTCAGTCAGCCTTGGTCATTAGCCAAATGCCAGATTTGAATAGATTTTTTTACTGAAAATATCAAAAGACATTTGTAACATCGCAAATAATATGCCAAAGCAGTGATCCAGGGGAATTATTTAAATTTTCACTGAATTTACATGTCGTTAGGCTATTAACGTGAATATTTCCGCAAGCCCTGTGATCAGGGAAAAAGTGTGACTTCACAAGGAGTGCTCCGTTCACTTATGTGCCATGTCACAGTTTTATTTCAATTATTGCCGCTGCTTTTCACAGTAGAAACTGAAAGCAGAAAGCTGCTGCAGATATCCTGACAATGTCTCAATAACTAACTTGACTCCTCGAATCCTTGACCCCTTGGACCCTTTTCTATATATAATGAATATCGGAAAATCTGAACCAATGAGGAATATAAAACTTACTCTTCAGTATGACGGCACAGCATACTCCGGCTGGCAGGTCCAGAAAACGGGGTCCACCATTCAGGGGCTCCTTGAGGATGCAGTGTCTGGCGTGACAGGGGAGAAATCAAGGGTTACAGGGGCCGGCAGGACCGACGCAGGGGTGCATGCCTTTGCGCAGACCGCCGCATTTCCTACCCGTTCACACCTGGAACCGGACGTCTTTCTCCGTGCGCTTAATGCAAATCTGCCGAACGATATCAGGATAGTTGATGCTGACGAATGCCCGCCGGATTTCCATCCGAGGTACTCTGCAAAAAACAAGACATATTCTTACATAATCTCCCGCGCTAAAGCGTATTCACTCTTTCTCAGGAGGTATTCGTGGCACATGCCATACCAACTGAATAGTGAAAAGATGATGGAAGCAGCCGGCCATCTGACGGGCGAGCACGATTTCTCTTCATTCCGCGCCTCCGGCTGCAGTTCAAAAAATCCCGTGCGGGAAATCATGAAAATTGATATTTCGGGGGCTGACGCGGTTGATTTCATGACCTTTCGTCTTGATATACCGGTCATAAAAATCAGCATTCAGGCAAATGCCTTTCTCAGACACATGGTGCGCAATATTGTCGGGACACTCGTGGAAGCAGGTCAGGAAAAGTTCCAGCCGGATGAAATAAAGGCGATACTAAAGGCAAGAGACAGGACAGCCGCCGGCATAACAGCCCCCGCATGCGGACTGTTTCTTGAAAAAATTATGTATTGAGACGCCCCTGCAAAAGCATTGAACTGCCGTAATCATTCAGTTCCAGATAATAACAGCAGGCAACAAGAGATCAAAACTTAAAAATAAAAAATCAAAATTATGGAAGTTTATTTATTATGATAAAAACCTTTCCGCAATTTTGAGTTTTGATTTTTAATATTTGAATTTTCATATCCGGAGGATACCTGTAACTGATTTAAGATCGATGTTGATCCCTGCAAATCAGCGGCTGACAGCCTTTTCAGGCCTCACTCTCACCCCACATCATTAAAATTCCTCACCCTGAGCTCTACCCCGAAATCAGCTGCCAGGGCAGCGCATTTATCAACATCAATGCCGGGCACTTTAACGACTGTGAGCTGCACATCGGGAATATTTTTTCTGGATTCCTTTATAAACTCGATCATGCCCTGAAAGGCCCCTTTAATCATTGGCCTGCAGACTTTCTCGTACGCAGCCTCATCCTCCGCATCGAGGCTGATTGATACGCTGTCCACAAGACCCTTCAGTTCCGGAAGGATATTTCTGCTGTTAATTAAATTGCCGTGCCCATTCGTGTTTATCCTGACCCGTCCGCCCTGCTCCTTGATCCATTTAGCCACTTTCTTGAGTATGTCAAGTCTCAGAAGCGGCTCCCCTATGCCGCAGAATACGACCTCCGCATACGCCTTGGGGTCTTTGATCGCCTTGATGATCTGTAATGCCGTTGGTTCTCTATCGAGACGCAGGTTATGCCCCTTTACATAATTGGTCCGTGACCTGAGACAAAACCCGCACTTGTTTGTACATTTATTCGTAATATTCAGATAGAGTGAATTTCTGATCCTGTACGCAATCTCACCCTTTTCAGATATCTCTCCTATTTTAAACAGCCTCTTGGCATTATGGGTGGTGATCCGTGCCAGGTCAGCAATATTTACCCCCCGTATGTCCGCTACAACGCCCGCGGTATGTCCTAAATAGGAAGGCTCATTCCTCTTCCCCCTATGCGGTTCAGGGCTCAGGTACGGGGCGTCCGTCTCTACAAGCAGGAATTCATCAGGGACAAATTTCACAACCTCCCTCAGTTTTTTTGCCTTTTTGAAGGTAACAGGCCCTGCAATCGAAATATAAAAACCGAGCTCCATCGCCTGTTTGGCCATGTCAATGTCCCCTGAAAAACAGTGGAGCACACCCGGTGTGTCCTGCACCTCATCCTGCAGCACTCGCAGCGTGTCTTTTGTTGCTTCCCTGCTATGGACGATGATCGGGAGGCCGAGACTCCCGGCCAGGGCGGCCTGCTTTCTGAAGACCTCTACCTGTACGCCCTTGGGAGAATGAAGGTAGTGATAATCGAGCCCGATCTCGCCTATGGCCACAGCCTTTGGATTTTCCGCCCAGCCTTTTAATTCCCTGAATAATGAAGCATCAAATATTTTCGCATCATGTGGATGTATCCCGACCGCGGAATATACATTGGGATACTGCCCTGATATTTCAAGGCCCCTGATATTGCCCCTCCTGTCAGCGCCGACATTTATAATATACTGTATGCCCGCCTCCCCGGCCCTCTTTAGGACCTCGGCCCTGTCTTCCTCAAATGCCTCCATGTCGAGGTGGCAATGTGTATCAATAAGCACTGGTTTCAATAAACACTATCCTCCCGTAAAGTTCATGTTATACTTTTTCGTAGTGAGAAGAATTGGACTTACGGCTTTTCTTGTTTTATGCGACTAATTCCCGAAATTTCAAATCCTTTTTTTATGTTAGTGAAATATGCATAATTTGTCAAAGCAGTGACCTTGGTTACGATTCAGTTACAGGTATCGTTTGGACATTGAAATGTAAAAATCAAATACCAAAGATCAAAATTAAGGAGAATTATTTATATGATAAAAAACCTTCCATAATTTTGATTTTTTATTTTTAATATTTGATCTTTGCTTGCCTGCTATTATTACCCGTAACTGAATAGTTACGTGACCTTGTATTTTTCTGTAGAATATGGTAATTTTTCAGTTTATTACATATAAGGGGGAGCCTGCATGAAAGAGAATGAAATAATGAGCGTTTTGAGGAGCGAAAACGAAGAGTACAGGAAACTTGAAGCAGAACACAGAAAATTGGAGCAGACACTTGATGAAATAATCAAGAAGAAATATCTAACTCCTGACGAAGAAGTGGAAAAAAAGAAAATCCAGAAGCAGAAGCTTCAATATAAAGATCGTATGGCCCAGCTCGTACGGGCATTGAAATAATAACTTATATTTTAATATTCAAACTGCGGAAGCAGCACAGTTCCGAAGGCGCGCTTCCTGACTCTCTATAACTGAACATGAAAAGCAACCGGATAAAAAAAGGACTCGAAAGACTGCCCCACCGGGCATTGCTGTATGCCACCGGGATCCCCCGCTCTGAAATGAATAAACCCTTTATCGGTGTTGCCACAAGCTTTACCGACATCATCCCCGGACATACAGGCATGCGTGATCTCGAACGGTTTATAGAAAAAGGCGTCCATACGGGCGGCGGATATCCTTTCTTCTTCGGCATCCCGGGTATCTGCGACGGAATCGCTATGGGTCACAAAGGAATGCATTACAGCCTGGCTTCAAGGGAGCTGATAGCGGACATGGTGGAGACCGTTGCCGAGGCCCATCAGCTCGACGGCCTTGTGCTGCTCACAAATTGCGACAAGATCACCCCCGGCATGCTTATGGGGGCGGCCCGTGTAAATGTGCCTTCAATAGTCGTCACAGCAGGCCCGATGATTTCCGGGCGGTTAAGGGGCAGCAGGCTCTCTCTCGTAAACGATACGTTTGAGGCGATAGGCAAATATAAAAGGGGACGACTGACCACATCGGACCTCTCGGAGCTCGAGATGTGTGCCTGCCCCGGTGCGGGTTCGTGTCAGGGAATGTATACCGCCAATACCATGGCATGCGTCACCGAAGCGCTCGGAATGAGCCTTCCCGGCTGCGCAACCGCCCTCGCGGTATCCGCCGGGAAACGGAGGATTGCTTTTAACAGCGGCAGCAGGATAGTAGAAATGGTGAAAAAGAAGATCACACCCCAAAAGATCCTGACGATGAAGGCATTTGAAAATGCGATCCGGGTCGATATGGCGCTGGGAGGCTCTACCAACACGGTACTGCATATTCCGGCTATTGCCCATGAGGCGCGGGTAAGTCTGCCCCTGGAGGCATTTGACAGAATCAGCAAGAAAACTCCCCATATCTCCAACATGCTTCCGGGTGGAGACCATTACCTTGAAGACCTCGAATATGCCGGAGGAATCCCGGCTGTATTCAAAAGATTAAAATCGAGTCTTCACAATGTAAACACAGTATCAGGCATGAAGATCCGGCAGATAGCCGAAAAGGCTGAAATAATGGATCCCGAGGTCATAAGACCGCTCAAAAAAGCCCACCACAAAGAGGGAGGGATCGCTGTTTTGAGGGGATCTCTGGCCCCTGACGGCGCGGTTGTAAAGCAGACCGCGGTGAGTAAAAAAATGATGCGTTTTAAAGGTGCTGCAAGGGTCTTTCATTCTGAGGACGATACCATAAAGGCGATCCTCGGAGGTAAAATCAAGCCGGGCGATGTCGTCATTATCAGATATGAAGGCCCAAAGGGCGGCCCCGGCATGAGGGAGATGCTGAATTCAACGGCCTCCATCGCAGGCATGGGACTGGCAGAGTCAGTGGCATTGATAACGGACGGACGTTTTTCGGGCGGAACAAGGGGGCCGTGCATAGGCCATGTTTCTCCTGAAGCGATGGAAGGAGGTCCGATCGCTGTAGTAAAAGAGGGCGATATCGTGAGCATTGATATCCCCCGGAGAAGACTGGATTTACTGGTCAGTCAATCCGAGATAAACAGGAGACTGAAAACACACCGGCCGATAAAGCCAAAAATAAAGAGCGGCTGGCTTTCAAGATATGCCTCACTGGTCACATCAGCCAGTACAGGCGCAGTGATGAAAAGCGTTTAGTTTGACATGTCATGTAACAAATAAAATTAAACCCAGCATTTGGAGATCATATGAAAATTAGCGGCGCTGAAATATTAATTAAATGTCTGAAGAAAGAAGGGGTAAAACACATTTTCGGTTACCCCGGAGGCGTGGTGCTCAATATCTTTGACATCCTTTATGATGAGAAGGGCCTTGAATTATTTCTCACAAGGCATGAGCAGGGAGCTGTTCACGCGGCTGACGGTTACGCGCGGGCAAGCGGCAAGGTGGGCGTTGCAATCGTCACATCGGGTCCGGGAGCGACAAACACGGTAACCGGCATAGCAACCGCCTCAATGGATTCCATCCCGCTCGTGGTATTTTCGGGCCAGGTGCCTACCATGCTGATAGGTAATGACGCGTTTCAGGAGGCTGACATCGTAGGCATAACAAGGCCCTGCACAAAGCATAATTATCTTGTCAAGGACATCAATGACCTGGCCAGGACTGTCAGGGAGGCATTTCATATCGCATCCACCGGGAGACCGGGGCCGGTGCTTATTGACCTGCCCAAAGACGTAACATCTGGAATGGCGGAGTTTATCTGGCCGGAAGAAGTAAAGATCAGGAGTTACAACCCTACCTATCACGGGAACAAGTGGATGATCAGGCAGGCAGCACAGATGATCACAAAAGCCAAAAAACCGGTCATCATGGCCGGAGGCGGGGTCATCCTGTCAGAGGCCTCAAAAGAACTTAAGGAACTGGCAGAGCTGACAAAAATCCCCGTAACCACAACTTTAATGGGACTTGGCGCGTTCCCCGGCACAAATAAACTCTCGCTGGGGATGCTCGGCATGCACGGAACATATTATGCCAACAAGGCTGTACAGGATGCGGACCTCCTTATCGGCATCGGCGTCAGGTTCGATGACCGGGTAACCGGCAAGACAAGCGCATTCGCCCCGGAAGCAAAGATCATGCAGATAGACATCGACCCTACTTCCATCAGAAAAAATGTCAGTGTTGACCTGCCTGTAGTCGGGGACGTCAGGAATGTCTTGCGAGACATAATAAAAGGGCTGAAAGAACAGAAAGGCCAGTGGGGCGCGGTCAGAAGCTCATGGCTGAAACAGATTAACGCATGGACAAAGGAAAGACCGCTCACGTACAGTTTTGACGA
Source organism: Nitrospirota bacterium (assembly GCA_024277515.1). Lineage (GTDB taxonomy): Bacteria > Nitrospirota > Thermodesulfovibrionia > UBA6902 > UBA6902 > JAJRVB01. Next base: position 8,343 of record JAJRVB010000257.1, read on the forward strand.
CAAGGTCATTAAACCGGAGTTTGTCGTGGAAAAGATATTTGAAATCTCAAAGGGCGATGCGATAATCTGTACCGAAGTCGGCCAGAACCAGATGTGGGCGGCACAGTTCTATAAATACGACAAGCCGAGAAGGTGGCTGTCATCAGGGGGGCTCGGCACGATGGGTTACGGATTCCCCGCTGCAATCGGGGCACAAATCGCCTGTCCCGACAAGCTGGTTATAGATATTGCAGGGGACGGAAGCATCCAGATGAATATACAGGAACTGGCCACAGCCGTCATCAACAAGCTGCCCGTAAAAGTCGCCATACTGAACAACGGGTTTCTCGGCATGGTCAGGCAGTGGCAGGAGCTTTTCTTCAGGGAACGTTATTCGCACACCAACCTTGATGTGATCCCGGACTTTGTCAAGGTGGCCGAAGCATATGGCGCGGTCGGCCTGAGGGCCGAAAAGCCTGAAGACGTAGTGCCGGTCCTCAAGGAAGCGCTTAAGATCAAGGACAGACCGGTATTTATGGACTTTAAGGTCGACTGGAGGGAAAAAGTATTCCCGATGGTGCCTGCGGGCGCGGCAATTGACGAAATGATTTTTGATGAAGAGAAAAAGAAACCTGAGAAGAAATTAAAGGCAGTTAAATAATGGAACAAATGTCGATCGGCAGTAAGCAACCATAGTCCGGGAAATGATTTTCTGTCCTTTCCTGACTACTGACTGCTGTATACTGACTACTTTTTCTTGAGGAGAATATATGAGGCATACAATATCTGTGCTGGTAGAAAATAAATTCGGGGTCCTGTCAAGGGTCTCCGGGCTATTCAGCGGGCGGGGTTTCAATATTGAGAGCCTTTCCGTCGGCGAAACCATTGACCCGGCGATCTCACTAATGACAGTCGTCACTATAGGTGATGACCAGATCGTTGAACAGATAACAAAACAGCTGAACAAGCTTATTGATGTTATCAAGGTCGTGGACTTTGTGGAATTTGAACATGTTGAACGCGAAATGATACTTGTCAAGGTCTCTCCAAAAAAGAACGACAAGGCGGAGTTTCTCAGGCTCGCGGAAATATTCAGGGGAAGAATTGTTGATTCAGGCCCCACGACATTTACTGTAGAGACAACAGGAGACGAAAAAAAGATAGCCGCCTTCATTGAACTGATAAAGCCTTTCGGTATCAAGGAATTTGTCCGCACCGGGACAATAGCCATCGCCCGGGAAGGGATTAAAAAAATAAAATAAGAAAAAAGGATTCAAGGGGTCCAGGGTTCGAGTGACTTTTATTTAACACGCTATTTTTTATTCAAATAAAAAATAGCGATTAAAAGATAATTAATATCTCGTTATTAATTTCACTTGAATCCTCGACCCCTCGAATCCTTGAATCCTAATACTTTTTAAGGGAGGAAGAATGAAAATTTATTACGATAAAGATATAAAGAGAAATCTTTTGAAAGGGAAAACAGTCTGCGTCATGGGTTACGGCAGTCAGGGACATGCCCATGCGAACAACCTGAAAGAGAGCGGCCTGGATGTCATCATAGGTATAAGGAAAGGGGGGAGCTTCAATAAGGCAAAAAAGGCCGGATTCCCGACCATGCTGCCCTCTGAGGCCGCAAAAAAGGCAGACGTTATAATGATCCTCTTCCCTGATGAAAATCAGGGTGATATTTATAACGCTGAGATTGCGCCAAACCTGAAAAAAGGCGCGTTTGTGGGGTTTGCACACGGGTTTAATATCCATTTCAACCAGATTGTCCCCTCCCCCGAAATCAATATATTTATGGTAGCCCCAAAAGGGCCGGGGCACCTTGTAAGATCGGAATATGCAAAGGGAGGCGGTGTCCCCTGTCTTATCGCAGTTGAGCAGGACCCGTCAAAAAAGACAAAGGCCATTGCACTTTCGTACGCATCGGCAATAGGAGGAGGGAGAGGCGGGGTCATAGAGACCAGCTTCAGGGAAGAGACCGAGACAGATCTGTTCGGGGAACAGGTCGTACTCTGCGGCGGTCTGACGTCACTTATAACCGCCGGGTATGAAACACTCGTTGAAGCGGGATATGCCCCTGAAATGGCCTACTTTGAATGCCTGCATGAGACCAAATTAATCGTTGACCTCCTGTATGAAGGCGGTATATCGAATATGCGCTACTCCATAAGCAATACAGCCCAGTTCGGCGACCTGACGCGGGGACCGAGGGTGATCACGGAAAAGACCAGGAAGGAAATGAAAAAGATCCTTGGAGAAATACAGTCCGGTGAATTCGCAAGAGAATGGATGCTTGAATGCAAGGCCAATAAACCCGTGTTTAATGCCCTTACAAAAAAGGGCGAACGCCATTCCATCGAAAAAGTCGGGGGGAAACTGAGGGGCATGATGCCCTGGCTCAAAAAAGGCAAACTGGTCGACAAGTCCAAGGCATGATAAAAAACAGAACACAGAACACAGAACACAGAACACAGATTGCTAATCTAAAACAGATCAGTACAGGCAGTGCTCATATAACGGGGCACAATAGAAGCGGAATGGTTGTTAGTCTGTGTTCTGCAATCTGTACTCTGTGTTCTGATTAGTATGCTTCAGTTTGCAAAAGAGGGATACCCGTTCATAATATTCTTTGGTGTTATTGCCATCCTCTCGGCAATCTTCCGCTGGAACTGGACCTCCGTAGTTGCAGTCCTGCTCACGCTCTTTATGTTCTACTTCTTCAGGGACCCCGACAGGACAACAGAGAAAGACAGGAACGCCTTTATAGCTCCCGCAGACGGGAAGGTCATCGTCATTACAGAGGCAAAAGAGGATGAGCAGCTGCATGATAACAGACTGAAAATCAGCATCTTTATGTCACCCCTTGACGTTCATGTAAACAGGGCCCCGTGTGACGGGATTGTGCGTGATGTCACGCACTATCCCGGAAAATTTTATAATGCCTTTAAGGACGACGCCTCAATACTGAATGAACATATCACAATGCTTCTGGATTGCACTGACCACGGACCTGTTGTAGTCAAACAGATAGCCGGGAC
>JAJRVB010000258.1 GCA_024277515.1 Nitrospirota bacterium
AGACCAAATCCGTGGAAGGACAGGAAATGCACTGCACCACCTGTCATCAGCGCGAGACCGGGAAAAACCATTTTGAAGTTGACAGGCAGAAGTGTTTTCTCTGCCATTTTAAAAATGCAAAACTCAACGAGGGACGCGCAAAATGTTCATTATGCCACGAAATCCCGACAAGACCTCTCCAGCGGCAGAAAAAAGAGGGGGCAAATCCTGATGAAAAACCGATTACCCACCAGTCTGTTGAAGAGGCCGGTGTAAAGTGCGCAAGCTGCCATGGCCACATGATAAGGGGCAGGGGGAACGTGGACCGGCAAAAATGTCTCACCTGCCATGATAATGAAGAGTCCATTACGAAAGAGGTATCAAATAAAAAACTCATGCATCAGGAACATGTAGCAGGCCAGAACGCAAGCTGCTTTAACTGCCATGAGCCAATTCAGCACAACAAACAGGCGGACTACATCGACACTGCACGTCTCGAATGCCGGGCCTGCCATCCGGACCATCATAAATATCAGCGGATGCTTCTGGAGGGCGAAAAAAGACCCGGCGTATCAAATATCCCGGGGCTCATGCATGCCGTGACCACAAACTGTATTGCATGCCATATTGAAGAGAAGGTTGTAAACGGAGAGAAGGTGGCAAACGGTTCCGGCAAGGCATGCGCTGCCTGCCACACGCCAAAGCATGAAGGGATGGCAAACGAGTGGAAAGAAAAGACGGAAAAAGAGGCTGAGAGCGCGTGGGAGATAGAAAAAGAGGCCGTAGCAGCCATCAAAGACGCAGAGGGCAAGGCAACACAGGAACAGATAGATGAGGCAATGAAAAATCTGGAGCAGGGCCGGGAAAGTTTAAACATTGTTGTGTACGGAGGCGGGGTGCATAACAAAAAATACTCTGTAATGCTTATTGATGTTGCAATGGGCAACTTTGAAGATGCCATAGATTTGCTGAGCGAGGAAGAAGAGGAGGAGGAGGAAGATCTGGAAGTAGACTGCGAATGTGTTGACGGTGAGCTTGACTGTGCTGATGAGGACGCAAAAATAACGGCTGAAGAAAATGACTGTGAGTGTGACGATGAAGGAGACGTTGTATGCGGAGAGGATGAGGATGAGGACGAAGGCGATGGGGAAGAAGAGGATGATGATGAATAATAATCAGATAACATATGTTTCAGAATCTGCAAAAAAGAATACATCAGAAAAAGAAAGGAGACAATCATGAGCAAGGATGATAAATTATCTCGCCGTGATTTGATCAAGACCGGCGGCGTTGTTGCTGCTGCGGTCGCTGCTACAGGCGTTATCCCTGATGAAGCGGACGCAAAGAAGAAGAAGAAGAAAAAGAAAAAACTCCCCAGGTGGGCAATGGTCGTTGATCTGAGAAGGTGCATCGGATGCAGGGGCTGCTGCATAGCGGACAAGGCAGAGTACGGGGCCGCCCTGGGCCGGTTCAATACGGTCGTCAAAAACGTGGAGTGGGGCACATATCCTAAGCCTGAAAAGCATTTCCTGCCGCGTCTCTGCAACCACTGTGCAGGGGATGCGTCAAAGGAATGGCAGGTGCCTCCATGCGTAGAGGTATGCCCTGAAGCAAAAAGCGGTGAGCGGAAGAAAATGGGGAAGGCAAAATACAGGACAGGGGCGACGTATAAACGCCCTGACGGCATGATCCTCATTGACCCGTCGCTCTGTATCGGGTGCTACAAATGTATTGATGCATGTCCGTATGGAGTACGCTCCCCCGACCCGAATGTCAAGCTGACACGGCCGGACAGGGAAAAGGACGTTGGAGTAGGCAAATGCACGTTCTGCCGTCACCGAGTTGATGAAGGCATTGTGACGGCTTGCGGAAACACATGTCAGGGACGCGCAAGGGTATTCGGCGACCTGAATGACAAGAAAAGCGATGCCTACAAACTTGCAAAGAAACACAAACTGCTTGAGAACAAAGACAGGACCACACTCCTTCCGGGCGAAAAGACAGATCCTCACGTCTTTTATATCGATCCGGACGGGGTGCTCGAACATTACAATAAAAAACTCACGAAAGAGACAAAATTCGCCGAGTTCAAGTCTAAATTTGAATAAGAGGAGTGAAAGGAGAAAATAAAATGGCAAATCTAACACGCCGGAATTTTATTCAGATAGGCATTGCCAGCGGTGCTCTCCTTGCTGCAGGTGAAGGCATTATGGCCCCTTCCCTGGCCGGAGCAGTGAGATTAAAAAAAGGCGGCAAGGACTTTAGCTTCAAGACGTTTAAGGAGAGGACAGCCATCCCCACGGCCTGCTGGTCATGCGCAACAAGGTGCGCTGCAATCGGTTATGTAGAGGATGGCAGACTGGTCAAAATAGAATCAAACCCGAAGTCCATCAGGACGGCAGGCAAGATGTGCGCAAAGGGGCAGGCAGGTATCAATGATGAATACTTCCCTGACAGGATCCTCTATCCCCTGAAACGTACGGGAAAGAGGGGCGAGGGAAAGTGGAAGAGGATTTCATGGGATGAGGCGATAACCGAGATATCAGGAAAGCTTAAAAAGCTCCGGGACGGCGGGACCCCTGAAAAGTTCATGTTCCATTACGGGGTAATGAAGGCAAGCTCCAAAAAACTGATAAAAGACGTATTTCTCGGGACCTACGGAACCGGGACCATCGGAAACCATACCTCAACGAGCACAAACGCAAAAAAGACGGCCCAGGAGCTGACATGGGGCAAGTTTTTTGACAACTGGGACTTTGACAATACCAATTTCGTACTGAATTTCGGCAGTAACGTGCAGGAAGCCCACATCAATCATGTCCCCGCATCAAACAGACTCATTAAGGCGAAGACCGAGAGGGGTATAAAAAGCGTCACATTCGATGTGAGATATTCGAACACCGCTGCAAAGTCATCCGAGTGGGTGCCTCTCAAACCGGGGACCGATGGAGCGGTCGCACTCGCAATGTGCAATGTGATAATGCAGAACGACCTTTATGACAAGGAGTTTTTCACATTTATCAGGGCAACAGAGAATGTCAATGCATCAACGGACGAAAAAGTGTCTGCCCTGAAATCTCATCTTTCGGGCTATACACCTGCGTGGGCCGAAAAGATAAGCGGTGTAAGCGCAGGGAAGATCGAATCACTCGCTAAGGAATTTGCAAAGGCAAAGCCGGCTGTGGTCATCAGTTTCAGGGGTGCCATTGCGCATCACAATGGTGTGGAAACCGAGCGCGCGATACAGATGCTCGCTGCCATTACAGGCAACATCGACAACCCGGGTGGACGCTGCAAGGGGGCATTCCCGAAATGGGAATATCCAGAGGGGCCAAAAGACAAACCAGAGGCAAAGAGTCTTGATATCATAAACGGCGAGGGAGCGGCGCTGCCGACCCACCATGTGAGCCATCAGGCCTTTAAAATGATCAAGGACGGCAAGGGCAGTCCTGCGGTATATATGTGGTACTGCTATAACCCTGTCTATGTCAATGGTGAGTCAAATATGGTGGCCGGAGTGCTGAAGGATGAAAAGCTGATGCCCTTTACCGTGGCCTCAACGATCGTCTATGACGAGTCGAGCAAGCTTGCCGACATCATCCTGCCTGACGCAACATATCTTGAGCGCTGGGACTGGGAAGACAATGTCTCCCCTGAGCAGCATCTCGAATATTACATCCGCCAGCCGCTTGTCAAACCACTGGGGGAAGCAAGGGACTTTGGAGATGTGGTCATTGAACTTTCAGAAAAAATCGGCATGCCCCTAGGCATAGGCGCCACCAAAGAGGAGTTTGTGAGTAAATCGTGCGACATGACACCCGGCATAAAAGAGGCGGGCGGCCTTGATTACATGAAGAAAAAAGGCCTCTGGCACCCGAAGGAAGACCCGCACTATTACGGCTACAAAAAAGAGGTCAAGCCTGACGGCGCCACACTCGATGAAGCCACCGGAGTCTACTGGAAAGGCAGCGGGGACTATACAAAAACCGATCATGCCTACAAAAATTATGTCGGCCAGAAGATCGGTGGCAAGGTCTATAAGGGTTTTAAACCTGACAAGCTGAACAAGACAGGATACTTCGAGCTCTACTCCGCCCTTATGAAAGACAAGGGCTTCGGAGCACTCCCCACATGGATGCCCATATCAGAGCATGAAGCAATGAAATCCGATGACCTTATCCTTACGACATTTAAAATCGCGATACACGGCCTGTCGAGGACATCTCACCGGAAATGGCTGAGCGAGGTCCACCACGACAACCCCGCCTGGATGAATCCGAAGACAGCCGGGGCCCGCGGCATCAGTGAAGGAGACAGGATCAAGGTCAAATCATCAGTCGGAGAACTGGTAACGACCGCTCATGTGACTGAAAAGATTACCCCGGGAGTAATAGCGGTCTCTTTCCATCTGGGACGCGAGGAGAGCGGGCGGTACGGGTCCGGAAAGAAATCACCGGAAGCAGGTGACAATGATCCGGACCTCGCGCTCAAATACTGGGACACATACGGGACAAATCCAAACAGCATCATCCCGAACTCAGCTGATCCCATAGCCGGTCAGCTGCGCTGCATGGATACGGTAGTAACAGTTACAAAGGCTTAGGACACCCCGGGAATCCCCTCTCACAAGTGAGAGGGGATTTTTTGAATGTTTTATCCATATAACTATTAACAGGAAACAGACCGGGTGCAGAAAAAATGATCGACACAGCAATTCAGAGAAGCAACATATACGGCTTCCTTGCCCTGATCTACCGGAGCGAAGTGACCAAACCCGTTTTAGCGCACCTGAAAGGACCGGGATTCAGTTCAGTCCTTGAGGAAATGGGTGTCCGGATGGACAATGATTTTATAAACAGTCATGAAGACCGGCTGATCGAAGATCTTGCCGTTGAGTACACAAGGCTGTTTATAGGTCCCGGGCCGCATATCTCTCCGCACGAATCCGTTCACCACAAACGGGACGACGGGGACTGGGGAACACTCTGGGGCCGTTCAACAATTGAAGTCAAATCCCTCATCGAGTCATCAGGCCTCGA
>JAJRVB010000259.1 GCA_024277515.1 Nitrospirota bacterium
CCAATGATTTCGAGATCGCCATAGAAGAAGGATCGACAATGGTCAGGGTCGGCACAGCAATCTTTGGACAGAGAAATTATGCATAGCAGCAAGCAATTATAGATCAAATATTAAACATAAAAGATCAAAATTAGGGAAGGGTCTTTTATATATAATTCTCCTTAATTTTGATTTTTGGTTTTTGATTTTTACATTTCCAGGTACGGATAACTCCCGCAACCGGGGGTTTGCATATGAAGGCATTTTTTATAAATAATATTGTTACGGCATGTATAATAAGAAATCATGAAGACAGGCTTTATCGGTGGAGGAAACATGGCAGAGGCCCTTATCAAGGGTATGACCGCTCAGGGCATGAGGGACATTATGGTCTCTGAACCAAAACAGGAGAGAAGGCGGTTCCTTGAGCAGCAGTATAAAGTTGTGACCACCGGAGAAAACAGACAGGTTGTTTCCGCCTGTGATATCGTAATACTGGCCGTCAAGCCGCAGGTCATGAATGAAGTCGCAGACGAGATAAGTAGTGCGGTGACCGGCAGCACGACAATAGTCTCAATCGCGGCAGGGATAACACTTGCATATCTGTCATCGAAATTCCGGACCGAAAAGATAATCCGTGTTATGCCGAATACACCTGCACTGGTGCAAAAAGGCATGACCGTAATGTCTCTGTGCGAATGCTTTGATGACAGAGAAATTACTGTTGTCCGGCAGATTTTCATGTCCGTAGGCGAAGTGATAACACTGCCCGAGAAATATATGAATGCTGTAACAGCGGTCTCAGGAAGCGGGCCCGGGTTCTTTGCGTATTTTATTGAAGCAGTCATTAAGGGCGCGGTCAGGGCTGGGCTGTCAAACGATGACGCCCGTACACTGGCCGTACAGACCGCGATCGGGACTTCATATTTACTAGAAACCGGAATGAGCCCGTCAAGGCTGAGAGAGATGGTCACATCACCCGGGGGTACGACCGCGGCAGGGCTTGAGACGTTTGATGCGCATGGTTTTACGGAAGTGGTCTCATCAGCGGTTGAAGCGGCAAAACAGAGGGCAGAGGAACTGGGAAAGGACATCCTTTGAGGACCACTGCCGTATCAGTTATAATGATCATTATAGCAGGGAGGAATTCATGTTTATATTCGGCAACCTGTTTCACGCGATAGCATTTATCCTTGATACGATCCTGACAATCTATATGTGGATAATAATAGTCTCAGCACTCATAAGCTGGGTGAATCCTGACCCGTACAATCCGATAGTCCGCTTTCTATACTCGGTCACTGATCCCGTGCTGAGGCCCGTCAGAAAGCGGTTCACTTTTTCAATGGGCATTGATATTTCACCAATGATCGTGATTCTTGTGATCATGTTTATTAAATATTTCATCATAGCGTCCATGTTTGACCTGGCATCAAGAATGAAATGACTTAAAACAGTTAACAGTAAACAACAGACAGTCGATAGGGGAGCAGCCTGACCGGTTCAGGTGTTTTCCCTGACTACTGTATACTGACTACTGACTACTTGCTTGATATGTGCTTAGTGTTTTTGACTTTAATATACCTATATAAAAGGGGGTCTTATGAGAATAACGCCGCTTGATATTCAGCAGAAGCAGTTTGCCACACGGTTCAGGGGTTTTGATATGGAAGAGGTGGATTCCTTTCTCGAGCTGATACGGGAAGAGATGGAAGAACTGCTTCGCGACAATGCCAACCTGAGAGAAGAAGCAAGAAGGTTCGAAAAACAGTTAAAGGAATACAAAAACATGGAGATCACACTGAGAGACACCCTTGTGAAAACCCAGGAACTGGTAGAGAAGTATAAAACGACCGCGAAAAAGGACGCGGAACTCGTACTAAAGGAGGCGGAATTAAACGCGGAAGAGATTCTGAGAAGCGCACAGGACAGGGTAGTTAAAATCCATGAAGACATTACCGACCTGAAAGGTATAAGGCGGCACTTCAAGGAAGAAGTAAGGCGCCTCATAGAGAGCCACCTCGGCATGCTGGAGTTTGACAGGGAACGCGAGGAAGAAACTCCGGATGAAGTATAAAACGCTCAAGGGTCTTCAGGATATACTCCCCCCCGATATCTCGGTATGGCAGCATATTGAGAGCACTGCAAAAAACATTTTTAAAAACTACGGCTATCAGGAAATCAGGCTCCCTCTCATGGAATCAACCGACGTGTTTATCCGGAGCATTGGTGAGACGTCGGATATTGTAGAGAAGGAGATGTACACATTTCAGGACAAGGGTAAACGCAGCGTTACACTGCGGCCTGAAGGCACAGCTTCCTTTGTGCGTGCATACGTAGAACACCATATATATAATGACCCTGCCCCCCAGAAGTTTTACTACATGGGCCCGATGTTCCGTTACGAGAGGCCCCAGGCCTTCAGATACAGACAGTTTTACCAGATAGGGGTAGAAGCGATGGGGATAGACGACCCGAAACTGGACGCCGAGATCATATCGATGCTTTCATCCATCCTTGGCAGTATCGGGCTGGAGGGGCTGAACTTTGAAGTGACCTCCATCGGCTGCGCATCCTGCAGGCCTGATTACAAGACTGCGCTGAAAAAACATCTCAGCGGTAAACTGGACGAATTCTGCAGCGACTGCCGGAGACGCTATGACGCGAATCCATTGCGCATTCTTGACTGCAAGGTCCCCTCATGCATTGAATCAAGAAAGGGGGCCCCGCCTGTACTGGATTTCTTATGCAAAGAGTGCAAAGACCATTTTGACGGCCTGCGGAAATACCTCGAATTGCTGAAGGTGCCCCACACGATCAATCCCAGTCTCGTAAGGGGGCTTGATTATTATACAAAGACTGCGTTTGAGGTCAGCAGTGAAAATCTGGGCAGCCAGAGCGCTGTGGCCGCCGGAGGGAGATACGACGGCATGGTCAGGGAATTTGGCGGTCCGCCCACTCCCGGTATCGGGTTTGCAATCGGCATGGAGCGGATCATCCCGCTTATCAAAGATTCAGCGGATGGGAATAAAGGACCGGACCTGTTCTTTTGCCTCCTTACGGAAGAAGCAGCTGAAAAAGCCCTGATACTGGCTGAACAGCTGCGGGCCGGCGGGATGAGGGTGGAAATGAACCATGAGCAGACATCTCTGCGCAGCCAGATGCGCAAGGCCAACCGAATGGGCGCGGCACATGTGATTGTCCTCGGAGAGGATGAACTCAAGTCCGGAGAAATTGCTATTAAGTATATGACCGATGGCAAGACTAAACGCTCATCACTGCAAGCCGATGAAATCCAAAAGATAATCAAGAATTAATTGTGTTGCTGAAGATCCTGTCAATCCGGGCATTAGGATTGCCTCCGTTTAGACATTGACCTTGTCTTCTATAGCTTTCTGAACAAACTGATTTAATCTGAAGTTCCTTTTTGAGTTTGACGGATTTATCCTTTGATATCAGGCCGTTAAACTAAAAACAAAATACACGTTTCTGTCTACACGGAAATTCGACCTAGCATCTCTAATACCTGCCGCTGCTTTTCGTTTGGAGTCGTATCAACAGTAAACGTTGGAGTAAGCGCCCTATCGTCAGATTGCCGACAAGTGTCCCGGGTAATCGTGCTCATGTGTTGAAGTAATGTTCGGAAACTGTGCGCCGTACTATCATCATCGAGTTTCTTTTTTCTGATTTTTTTTAATGCATCATCCGATCTCATAGCTGGTGCCACAGGGTCACGCCCATGTTTGGCTTCCTGATCCTCGTCAGCAAATAGAAGAGGGCGCAACACCTCGAACATGTGCCACTGTACGTAATAAGTCAACATGCAAAGAAAGATATGCGCCCGAACCCTATTCTCGGTCCAGTGTCGAATAGGCCGCACAAGTAAATCGATACTCTTCAGTGACCTGAAGGCCTGCTCTACTGAAGTAAGATTCTTGTAGCTTCGCACTGTCTCGGCGGCATCCATCCTTTCCGCTGATAAACTCGTGCGGATAATATAGATTCCGTCCAGAGCCGCCTCAGCCGCAACTTTCTTCTCATCGATTTCATAGGCAAAGCCATCCTCACAGATGTCCAAGATAAAATGCTTTGCCATTTTGTATTTATTTACAACCTTTCCGGTTCGCACGCCAATTTTGTCTTTCCCGCTCAGCCTACCTCCTTCAACCATGTTACGGACCTTTTGAAGTTCTTTTTTTGTTGCCTCCAGCATTGATTCACGAGTGTGCGCACGCTTTCTCGCCAGAGCTGAATTTCGACATGCCACCAGTCGTTCGTCAGGGTAATCTTCATGTGTAAATTCAAAGAAGTTGCGCTCGTCGAAAAGACCAAGCTGAAATATCCCTCCCTCTTCTATCAGCTTTTTGATACCTCCTGACTTCAGCGCTGTAATCCAATCAAATCCGTCTGTTTTGCGCAAACTGTCAATTTGCTTCTGGGTTATCATGCCGCGGTCTCCTACCAGTACCAATTGATTAATGCCGAAATCCCGCCTAACACGATCAGCCTGTGCAAGCAATGTTGTTGAATCACTTGTGTTCCCATTGAACACCGAAACTGCTACAGGACACCCTCGACGGTCGGCAACAAGTCCGTAGTTGACCTGCAAGGTTCCCCTCTTTCGATCACGATTCTTGCCTCGCCTAGCCAAAGGACATTTTTCCCCTTCAAAATAACTGGACGTCAAATCGTAGAGGACAAGGTCGTTCTCATTCAAGTGACGTTTTGCCAACTTCTTTTCGATACGTTTTTGACGACCTAAAAGCCAATCCATGGCTGCGTAAACATCATCCTCATTGACATCGTTAAGGTTGAGAAGCTCAGGTAACGTTGTGTTGTTCCACCATCTTGTCATCGCAAGCTTGCTGTCTGACTCGCAGATGCGTGCTATAATTGCGGCAATGATGATATCCCTCTCCGGACATGACCTGGAGGAAATCAATCTGTCCATTGCAAGTTTCTTTACGGCGGTCAATACAGCTTGAACATGCCCGTGATGTTTGGTTTCAACCTTTTCGAACAGTTTGTCGACTTCAGCAAGTTTTTTACCCTTAAGGACGAGCCGAAGCGCTTCGGCTTGCTCCAGAGAAAGCGAGGAGAGATTGGCAAGAGTGCGTTTATTAACCTTTCCGTTTTCTCGGTAAGATTCACGTAGAAGAATTGCCGGCTTGGAATTTCGATTTGGGACAATATGAATATGCATGCCTATACTATAGCACTAACTTGCCTTATAGTCAAGTTATATAATTGCTATTACATGCCTACATTATCGATTTAATAATTGTTGCCACAGAAAGAATAATGATCGTTTTTTTATATGGTTATCCTGCTAAGATTAGTCGATTGGAAGGTTATACCGGGGGGAACTTCAGACTAAAGGTCAGCAGGACGATTGCAGACCTTGCAGAATCAAAAACCGTACATGCCGAGCACATTTCCGAAGCTATCCAGTACAGGACTCTGGATCGGGACATCGTATAAAACGATAGCAGGCCGTTTTTGAAAAAAAGGGG
>JAJRVB010000260.1 GCA_024277515.1 Nitrospirota bacterium
ATGATGAGGATGCCGGGTTTATCGTCATTACAAGCGTCTTCTGCGCAATATTGTCATCATCGCCGGAAGGATCATTGTCGTCCCTCACAAAAAAGGTGAAACTGAAGCTGCCGCTTGTGGTCGGCGTTCCCGAGATCACAAGGGTGTCTGCCTTGTCCCATGATGATTCCGGATTTGTCAGACAGTCATTGTCTTCTTCATCCGGCGTAAATGTCACTCCCGTAACGGAAGCGCTCTCCTCCCGGCACCAGCGGTAATTGCCGCCGCTGCTGAAGGGGACCCCGCCGTAAGCAAAGACCGTTGCGCTGTACGCACTGTCCTCATAACCATAGGGAAGCTCATTGTTTACCACCCTGAGCTGGGGACCCACACAGCCGGTCTTGATCCTCAGTTCATCAATGGTCACCCACTTGACTATGTCATCATACGGCTCTGTCCTGTCCATGTCCGCCGGGTAGCCATCGACATCAACATCCACTTCATATGAATTTATCGTGGTTGCAGAAGAGACTGCCTGTGTGCCTTCTGTCTGGTTGTTGTAGTTTCCGCCACCGCTCAGGATAATGATTGCCACATTGTTTATGGTATTTGTGGGTGTAAGGCACCCGGTATCAGGACAGATATTCAGGGTAAGGTTGGTCGTCTTTCTTCCGCATATACCTCCGGATGAAGTACTGGTCAGATTGCCGTCCGTTATGTAATTTAACGATTTGGTCCATGCATCATTCGGGCTTTTTACGGTAGAGGAGAAGGTCCCTGTGGTCGGCAGTTTGTTATTTGCAGCCCCATAGCTGATAACTGATTCCATTGCCGCATCGATGAGTCTTCTTGTTTCAATAAGCTTTGCGCGTTTTGTCAGAGGACCTATCATGCCCGCGCCCAGACCCACCAGCAGTCCGACAATCACCAGTACAATTGCGAGTTCTATCAGGGTAAAACCTTTTTCTGTGTTCATTTTTTCCTGCCCGCCATGCACCATGTGTTTAATTATCTCCGGTACATAAAATAAACTACCATTATGCCCCCGAAGAGTATCATCGTAATGGCGGTCCTGATTCGCGTTATCAGTTCATTCAGTGCGGTGTCCGGTGACGAACTCCAGAGCAGATAGTATCCGCACAAAATAAGCAGTACCCCCAGTATGCCGGTTATCTTTTTAAGAATTGTTCCGCCCCGGTCCTGATTAACTTTAATTTAATCCAAATTGTCCATAAACAACAAGAGAGGCAAAAGCCCCTCCCGTTGTTTATATATGATGGTCTATTTTACCGGTTTGAGTCAAAGTAGTAAACAAGCGCGTTCACCGTTGTGCCCCATGCAGTAGGGGTGGGGGCGGAAGCATAACGGGCTTCCCATTGACCTGACGTGATCGTTCCCGGCGCAGAGACCGCACCGATTACCTGACCGTCCGCACCGTCGGCAGTGCCGTCAATCGCAACATCAAGGCTCTCAATGAATACAAGTTCCGAAGAGCTGAAGTCTCCGCACGCAACATCCGCGCAGATGATCATGACATTTTTACCTGCATCGGAGCCTCCATCGGTCCCGTAAAAGACGCGAAACGACATGGAGCCCATAGTAATGGTGTTAACTTCAGATCCGGAACCGCCTTCATACGGAGGATTAATAAAGCTGGCGCCCGTAAAGTCAGTCATTACATTGCCGTCGCCGATCTTGCCGTCTTTATCACTGTCACCGGCAAAGATGCCCTTTCTGTCGAGATACGACCACTGGCTTATCTCCCATTCCTTTACGTTGGATACAAACTTTTTTGTCTTGGCATTATCGATCAGGTCCTGTCCCTTGATTACAGCGCCTAAAATAATACCGATGATCACCAGCACGATCGCCAGTTCAACCAGTGTAAAACCCTTTCTTCCCAAGTCCCTCATCATGCTTCCCTCCTTTTCATACTCTTTTGATTTAATGCATATAATTATCATTAACCTGATAAGGTCTTTATCGGATGAAGTTCAAAAATACTTTAATCCAAATAATGCAATAAGAAAAATGGAGCGGGAAATGGATAATTCAGACTGCTGCAGGGCAGGAAAGAATCCAACTGCTCAGGGACGCCTTTTTATTCTGTCGGCAATCCTTGCCACCCGGACAGCTTCCCTGACATCATGGACCCGTATTATGTCTGCGCCGTTAAATATGCCGATGGCGGTAACAGCAGATGTCCCCTCAAGCCGCTCGGCAACAGGCAGGTCACCGAGTATTTTCCCGATAAATGATTTCCTTGAATGACCAAGGAGCAGGGGTTTCTGAAATCCCTCAAAGTCTTTCAGTCGATGAATAATGTCGAGATTGTCCTCCACTGTCTTGCCAAAACCGATCCCCGGATCAATAATGATTTTGTCATCAGAAATCCCCGCGTTCCTGGCGATCGCTATGCCCCCGTGCAGGTAGTCGATAATCTCGGGAACAAGGGCTGTATAGGCGGGATTCATCTGCATATTTTTCGGGGTCCCCCTGATATGCATGATAACAACAGGGACTTTATGCCTTGCCGCGACCCGGGGCATTTCAGCATCGAATCG
This sequence comes from Nitrospirota bacterium, assembly GCA_024277515.1. Classification (GTDB taxonomy): domain Bacteria; phylum Nitrospirota; class Thermodesulfovibrionia; order UBA6902; family UBA6902; genus JAJRVB01. The sequence goes on from JAJRVB010000260.1 coordinate 2,544, forward strand.
CAGGCCGCTGATATCGTTTATGATGCCTGCACCCGCGGAAACCGCAGCATCCGCCACGGCAGCCTTACGGGTATCAACAGATATAGGGACACTCACCTCTTTTGCAAGGGCCTCGATAACAGGGACAATTCGCCTGATTTCCTCCAGTTCGGAAATCCTGTCCGCACCCGGACGTGTGGATTCTCCGCCGATATCAATGATGTCGGCGCCTTCATGCTGCATGGCAAGGGCCTGTCTTACAGCGCTGTCCCTGTCAAAAAACAGCCCCCCGTCAGAGAATGAGTCAGGGGTGACATTCAGGATGCCCATGATATATGTTCTCCGGGAAAAATCAAAACTGTAGTTTTGCCAGACCAGCTTCACATATCCTCCCGGATAATCAGGTGTCCTCGTTCATTTGGTATATGTTATACGTTATGCGTATCAGGGAACGCAAGGAGTGAAGCAGCAAGAGAAGTAAATCCGCAGGGGGAAAAAGTGGAAATGAGACGTGCGGGATTGCGGCGTAATTATGCGGACGCGTCCGGGGCAATACTCTCATCACCACCTGCCTTGACGCCCTGTTCACTACCGTCGGAACCATGCACAACCGCCTCTATTTCATGTACATCAAGGGTTTCCTTTTCAAGCAGCGCAAGAGCGAGATCATAGAGCCTGGCCTTGTTATCAAACAGGAGGCGTTTGGCATAATCATATCTCTCTCCAACAATTGTCTTGACTTCCTCGTCGATCTCTTCCGCCGTCTTCTCGGAGTAGTCTTTATGCCTTGAAAATTCCTTGCCCAAGAATATCTGCTCTTCACGCTTCCCAAACGTCAGGGGGCCCAGCTTTTCACTCATTCCCCATTCACATACCATTTTTCTCGCAAGGTCGGTCGCCCTCTGCAGGTCATTGCCGGCGCCGGTAGTCATATGTCCAAGGGCAATCTCCTCAGCTGCCCGGCCGCCCATCAGTACTGCGAGCGTGCCGAGAATATGTTTCTTCGAATAGGTGTACTTGTCGTCAATCGGGAGCTGCTGTGTAATACCGAGCGCCATGCCACGCGGAATAATACTCACTTTATGGATCGGGTCGGTCCCCGGCGTCAGCATCGCGACAAGGGCATGTCCTGCTTCATGGTGGGCAGTGTTGCTCTTCTCTTCTTCGGATATGATCATGCTTTTTCTCTCTTTACCCATCATGACTTTGTCTTTTGACTGCTCAAAGTCGATCATTTCAACGGTTGTTTTTGACTGCCTCGCCGCAAGCAGGGCTGCCTCGTTTATGAGATTGGCAAGGTCCGCTCCCGAGAAACCGGGCGTGCCCCGCGCGAGGGTCTCAAGTTCTACATTCCCGGAAAGGGGTATTTTCCTGCTATGGACCTTTATGATCTCGAGCCTGCCTTTTACGTCAGGGATCGGCACGATGACCTGCCTGTCAAACCTGCCCGGCCTCAAGAGCGCGGGATCCAGCACATCCGGCCTGTTAGTCGCAGCAAGCACGATTATTCCCTCGTTCGCGGCAAATCCATCCAGTTCCACAAGAAGCTGGTTCAGGGTCTGCTCGCGCTCGTCATGTCCTCCTCCAAGGCCTGCCCCCCTGTGGCGGCCGACAGCGTCAATTTCATCGATAAAAATAATGCAGGGCGAGTTTTTCTTTGCCTGCTCAAAAAGGTCCCTCACTCTCGATGCCCCCACTCCCACAAACATCTCTACAAAATCAGACCCGCTTATTGAAAAAAACGGGACCCCGGCCTCCCCGGCGATCGCCTTTGCGAGCAATGTCTTCCCGGCTCCGGGAGGTCCAACCAGCAATACACCTTTGGGGATCTTTCCGCCCAGTTTCTGAAACTTCTGCGGGTCCTTCAGAAACTCGATAATCTCCTGGACTTCCTCCTTGGCCTCTTCAATTCCCGCCACATCTGCAAAGGTCACCTTGACCCCTTTTTCAGAGACCAGTTTTGCCTTACTCCTCCCGAACGACAGGGCCTTGTTTCCGCCTGTCTGCATCTGCCTCATGAAAAACACCCAGAGAAACACGAGAAGGATAATAGGCCCGAAGTTAAACAGTACATTCATGTACCACGGAGTATGGTCCGGTTTCGCGGAGATCCTTATGCCCCTGTCCCGGAGTTCCTTGACCAGGTCAGGATAGTCAGGCGCATAAGTTTTGAATTTAATTCCGTTTTTCAGTGTCCCGACTATCAGATTGTCAGGTTTCTGTATGGTCACCTCGGCCACTTCATTCTGCTTCAGCCTGAGGGTAAAATCCGAAAAAATCATCTCCTCGTTCGGCTTTGAAGTCTCAAGTAGATTAAAAACCAGGATCATCATCAATCCGAAGAGAACCCATATAATTATACTCTTATACAATAGCACTACCTCCGACACTAAGATTAACATATTTCCTTTTCGTATTGCCAATCTATGGATTCATGACAATAAGAAAAAATCCTGCCAGCATGATGCACCCTCCGACCGTCTTCTCGGCAATATTCTTTTCCCTGAACAAAACATGACCGTAAAATATACTGAAAAGCAGGCTTGTCCTCTTTACCGCAATCATATAGGCAACCTGGGTCATGCTCATTGCGACCATGTGAAAAATAATCATCCCCCCATAGGTAATCCCGATCAAGGAGAATGGCACAATGTCTTTTTTTGTGAGTGAAATCCTGCCCCTGCCTTTTACGAAGGCTACAGGCGTAAACAGCACGGCCAGCAGCATGAAATAAATACTTCCGAAGAAAACCGGGGAAGAGTGTTCTATTGCCACCTTCCCCAGCGAGGACGTAATACTATAGATAAATGCTACGATTATCATCATCACTGATCCCTTCTCCCTGAATACGGCCCTGACCGGTCCAAAGAGCGTCTGCTGCGCAGTATGGAAATTCAGGGTGTAGCCGCCTGCCGCCATCAACAGGATCCCGATGCTCCCTGTCAGAGAGACCCGCTCTCCAAGGATAATCCAGGAAGTCACAATCAGAAATACAGGGGTCAGGGCGAGGAAGGGCATGGTCGTGCTGATGGGAGAAGACTTTAGCGCCTTTGTGTATAAAATGATTGCGGCTATCTCAAGCGGCAGGGCGCACGACACTGCCAGCCAGAATGTCCTGTCAAGGGGAGGTATGTCAACAAACAGCATGCATACCGCAAGCAGAGGCAGGGCGAATATTAACCGCAGCCAGGCAACAAAATACACATTCCGTGCAGAAAGGGCCCGCTTTGTAAGGGCATCACTCGTTGCAAGAGAAAAGGCGGTCAAAAGGGAAAAAATGATCCACATAGTGAAATGACAAATGTCAAAGCTCAAATGCCAAATGAAATCCAAATTTCAAATTTGCAAATTGGGCATTTAGTCATTTGAAATTGGTTTGACATTTGGATTTTGGCATTTAAGTTTTTGGCATTTGAGCTTTGACATTTGTCATTTATTCTCTATCCCGTAGTCTTTGATCTTGGTCAGGAGGGTCTTGTAACTCACCTTCAGGATTTCGACTGCCTTTGTCTTGTTCCCGTGCGTTTCATCAAGAGCCTTTCTTATCCTTCGCGATTCCGCAATCCTGAGGGCCGCCTTTGCCGCTTCATCAAGTGTACCGTCCATCGAAATGCCGTCAAGCGTTTCAACCGGCACTCCTCCGGGCGCCGGGCTCAGTTCCCCCGGCGTAATCGTATCGCCGTCACAAAGTATCATGGCCCGTTCGATTACATTCTCAAGCTCCCTGACATTGCCCTTCCATGGATAGTTTTTCAGTTTGTCGATTACCTCAGGAGTAATTTTTTTATGGGGGATGTTCAATTCTGTTGAAAATTTTGATATAAAGTGCTCAACCAGCGCCGGGATGTCCTCTTTCCTGTCTCTCAGCGGGGGGATGGTAATCGGGAATACACTCAGCCTGTAATACAGGTCCTCCCTGAAAGATCCATCGGCAACAGCTGTCTCAAGGTCCCTGTTGCTTGCCGCAATGATCCTGATATCAATCTTTACAGAGCCGGCCCCGCCTACCCTGTCAATCTCACCCTCCTGCAGGGCGCGCAGCAGCTTTGACTGGAGGGCCATATCCATTTCACCGATTTCATCGAGAAACACCGTGCCCCTGTGGGCAAGTTCGAGTTTGCCGATTTTTCTTTCCCCGGCCCCGGTAAAGGCGCCTTTCTCATGACCATAAAGCTCTGACTCAAGGAGTTCCCCCGGGATTGCCGCACAATTGATAGGGACATACGGATGGGCGTTCCGCGGGCTTAAATCATGAATTGCCCGTGCAAAGAGTTCTTTCCCTGTCCCGGATTCACCCAGAAGGAGCACCGTTGTCTTTGCAGTGGCCACCCTCTGTATATTGCCTGCCACATCGGCCATTCGGGGACTCATGCCGATAATGTCCGGCACTCCCATACGAAGGGAATGCAGGTCCTTCAGCAGGATATTTTCCGCAACGAGCCTGTGGTTCTCAAGCGACCTGTCTATAAGAATTTGTAAGTAGTCCGTGTCAAGCGGCTTTGTGATAAAGTCGAAGGCCCCCAGTTTCATTGCATGCACCGCGTTTTCGATCGACCCGTAGGCGGTCATGACAATGACAGGCCGCAGGGGATTTGCGTCTTTTGACGCCTTCAGCACTTCAAGGCCGTTTTTTTTTGGCAGCCTGAGATCGGTTATGACAAGGTCAACAATACTCTGTTTTGATGCCTTTATCCCCTCCGCCCCGTCCGCTGCAATCAGCACTTCATACCCTGACAGCTCGAGGGTCTCCTTCAGCATCTCCGCCATGGACGCCTTGTCTTCAACAATGAGGATAGTTTCCATGTAAATTAAAGTTTTTTTCTCAGCAGTTCATTGACGATCTTCGGGTTCGCCCTGCCCTTTGTCTCTTTCATCACCTGCCCCACAAAAAAACCTGTCAGTTTTGTCTCGCCTCCCCTGAACCGCGCCACTTCGTCAGGACTTTTACGGAGCACTTCATCCACGATCTTCTCTATGCCAGCCTCATCAGAAATCTGGACAAGCCCCTTTTCCTTTACAACGGTCGCGGCGTCTTTTCCGGTCCTGTACATTTCTTCAAAGACAGTCTTGGCGATCTTCCCGCTGATCGTCCCTTCTTTTATAAGGACAAGCATGTCCACCAGATGCCGCGGTGTCAGCGCACATTCTCCAATTTGCATATTATCTTCATTGAGATATTTTGCGAGATCACCCCTGATCCAGTTACTGAGAGTCTTTGGATCCCCGCCCAGGGCGACCGCCTGTTCAAACCAGTCGGCAGTTGATTTTTCAGCAGTGATCAGCTCCGCATCCTGCTCCGGCAGGCCGAACTCCGCCACATACCTCCTGCACCGGGAATCCGGCAGTTCCTCGATATGCTCCCTGATCGAGGCGGCCCAGGATGGATCAATTTCTACAGGCATGAGATCAGGGTCAGGGAAATACCGGTAGTCATGGGCCTCTTCTTTTGAACGCATGGATTCTGTTATGCCCCTTTCGGTATTCCAGAGTCTCGTTTCCTGTATGACCCTGCCGCCCTCTTGCAGGGTCCTGATCTGACGCCTGATTTCATAATCGAGGGCCTTTTCAACAAACCTGAAGGAATTCATATTTTTAATTTCGGATTTCACCCCTAATTCTTCCTGCCCCTCAGGCCTGACAGAGACATTTGCATCACACCGCAGAGAACCCTGCTCCATGTTACCGTCACAGACGCCGATGCAGCGCACGATGGACCTCAATTTTTTCATAAATGCAGCGGCTTCCCCTGGAGTGCGGATGTCCGGCTCGGAAACAATCTCCATGAGAGGCACGCCCGCCCTGTTGAGATCCACACAACTCTCATTTCCCTGATCCACATGAATATTTTTCCCTGCGTCTTCTTCCAGATGGATCCTTGTGAGCCCTATCCGTCTATGACTGCCGTTCAGGGATATGTCTATGTATCCTCGCCCGCACAGCGGGAGATCGAACTGACTGATCTGATAGCCCTTGGGAAGGTCCGGATAAAAATAGTTCTTTCTTGCAAACCTGCTCAGCCCGGGAATTTCACAGTTCATGGCAAGTCCGGTCTTTACCACATATTCAATTGCCTTTGAGTTCATGACAGGCAGCGCTCCTGGCATGCCAATACATACCGGACAGGTCTGCGTGTTCGGTTCAGAACCGAATTTCGTTGAACAGCCGCAGAATATCTTGGTGTCCGTCAAAAGCTGTGCGTGAATCTCAAGACCGATTACAGCTTCGTACTGCATAAACTACGCTCCTTTGTTATCCGGAAAAATGTCAAATGTCAAAATCCAAATGTCAAATCAATTTAAAATGATAAAATGCTTGATTTTCACATTTGAAATTTGGATTTCATTTGACATTTGAGCTTTGACATTTGTCATTTTATAATTCCGGCCTTCTCTTATGCCATCCCGTTTCCTGCTCATACGCATGGGCAGCCTGCAGAACCGATTCTTCATCAAAGGGCCTCCCGACTATCTGTAATCCAACCGGCAGCCCTCCTGGGGTAAAGCCGCAGGG
>JAJRVB010000261.1 GCA_024277515.1 Nitrospirota bacterium
TCTGCGGACTTTTTTATAAGCGTGTCATAGAAAGGTCTGATGAATTCTATATCTTTAGAACTTTCATAATGTATCCAGAGCGCCCAGAGAATCAGGGCGGTAGAGTCTTCCTGTATCGGGAGGACTGCCTTTCCATCCACCAGCCAGGGGTGCCAGTTGCTGGCCAGTGATCCATCAGGATTGTAATGCTGATAAAGATATCCTTCCTCTGAGAGTACCCGGGCGCAAACGTCGTAAAATTTCATGCATATATGGGTATAACCTGCCTTTGCCAGTGCAGCGGCTACAAAGGCCCCGTCCCGTCCCCACATGTAAGAATATGTATCTCTTCCAAACCGGACAATATCCGAATCATTTGCCGCGGTAATTGCTCCCCTGTTGTCTATCTGGGTCCTTAAAATCAGGAGACTGCGGTTGTATATGTTTGTGACGGATTCCGGCAAGTCTCCAAAAGACCGTGATTCTTTAGTGGCCCACGCTCCCCAGTAATCAGATGTGCGTTTAATCAGCTCATCCGGCGTCTTCTCTATCACATCCCGGTTAAGCCGGGCCACCTCATTGTAATGCGTGCCTGCGGCAATCCAGTAATGCGCTGCAACCTTCCCTGCCGGGGGTACGTTCAGCCATATTCCAATGGCAGAGTCAGCAGAACCCCATGAAATCTGGTTCCCGCTGAGTTCTCCATCTTCCGCGTCTTTCCATATTCCTTCCCTCCCCGGCACTTCTTTGTCGCCGCAGGCATAATGATCTACACCATACGTTCCGGACTTCCCGCAATTAATCAGAAAGTAACGATTGGCCTTGTAGTGGATGATGGAGCTGGTCCTCGGATCAAAATAGACCGTGTCTCCTATATCATTTCCATAGAGATGAAAGTCGTGACACAAAAAAAGCCTTACCTGACGCTCCTTCCCCTTCAGGTTTATCACCTCGACCTTCTTGATATATATGTTCAGGTCCACATCAACAACGTCATGGCAGCGAAGTTCCAGACCAAGAGACCTGTTTCTCAGAAGAACATCGGTCACAAGGGTGTCATCATGATATCTCAGGTCCTTTTCCCATTCAGCGCCCATCCATGAGCAGATTCCATCAGCCCATACTCCAAACCGGAACGGGTCTCCTTTTGTATGGTTTTCCTGTCCTATAAAAGGGAAATACACGTCCCTGATCTGATAATCAGAATCAAAATTAAAAAGAAGGTTGCCGTTTCCAACAGGAATATCTTTGGGCATGATTTTCTACGCGGCTCTTGTGCCGCGGGGTACAGGTTTGGCAGGACAGGCGGTTGAAAACCTGCTGCTGCGGTCTGATGTTTTGTGGCTGCTGATTATCTGATAATATAATTCTGAATATTTACGGGCCATACTTGTCAGAGAGAAATGATTCCGCACATGTTCCCGGCATTCACGTGGATTAATACTGTCTATGCGGTAAACTGCTTCAATCATGGCATTCATGGAATCTACCACAAACCCGGTTTTTCCGTCCACTACTATTTCCGGAACAGCGCCTTTGTTGAATGCAATGACGGGCGTACCGCATGCCATCGATTCGACAGGGACAAGTCCGAACGGCTCACCCCACTGTATAGGGAACAGGATAGCGCGGGCATGCCGGTACCATTGTTTTTTATGCCCGCTGCTGATTTCTCCTATGTAGATAACCTGTTTGCCGCAGTCCAGCAGCGGCTTAATTACCCTGTTATAATAATCATCGTCCACAGGATGTTTGCCGGCTTCAACAGACAGGTCTATGGAATTCTTCAGGCCTGCAAAATACTCCCTGTCAGCCGGTTTGTTCTGGACACATCCGGCAATGATAAGTTTGGAACCTGTTTTTTTTGCAATTTCTATGGCCTTGTCCTGTCCCTTGTCAGGGGTTACTCTGCCGATAGTGAATAAATAGCTTCCTTTATCAGGCACCTCTTTTACAGGGAATTCTTCAACGTCAATCCCGTGGTAAACAACGTCTTCCGCCTTCACTATGTGATTATATTGCCTTTTCTGGTATTCGCTTATTGCAGCGCAATATACCAGGGGAGATGACAGAAGAGGACTGCACCAGCGCTGGTAAGCGCCTCTCAGCAAGCTGTCTTTTGTGGATACGTGAAGGGTCATTACAATCGGTATATGCATGTTATACAAACTGTCATACATGAACTCAACCGCCTTTGCATCATGAGTGTGTATGATGTCAACATCGCCCATCCCCGCCCTGTACAATGCATTTGAAAGGTGCATATTCGCGGTCTGCCGCTGTTCCGGGGTGTTAACGCTCCAATAGTCACCGATATTTTGATCAACAGTTACGCAATGTTCCCCTGTAACTATGGAATCACCTGAACAGGCCACGATCGACCGGTGACCTAATAAATGGAGCCCTTTATCGATATTATAGATGACTGTTTCAATAGGACCATAACCAAGGTCCGGTCTGATCGGCTGGTTAAGTGTTGCTACATGCAGTATGGTCAAATTATCTTTCATATGTTTTCCGATAAAACAAAAAAACCTCACGGCTTTAAAGGCCGAGAGGCTTTCCAAACTTTTAAAGTCACTTAAACTGTAACACAAATCAGGCTAAATAGATATAGAACAAACTCGGGATTTACAAACTTTCCTGTTATCGCTTTGTAATCGGCAACTTGGAAGTCCGCGGTCCTGAACCTGTATCAATAAAACTCCTCTAATGTACGCTCAATCGCGGAATGATCAAAAGAATGTTTCACAAGCGGTGCATCTTTTATAACTGGGATTCTTTCCTCTATGGTCAGCCGGCTGTTTTTAAAAATAATGCCTAACGGTATGCTGTCGCCCCATTCGAGAGCCCTGCTGAATGCCCCTGCCCTGTCTTCAGGATCATATTCAGGTTCTATATGATAGACCCTCTGTTTATACCATTCGTATGTATTGATTTTGTTAAACGAGACGCATGGCTGGAGAATATCCACCAGCGCAAACCCCTTGTGCAGGAAGGCGGCCTTCATCAGTTCCTTTAAATGTTCCGTGTCCCCTGAAAAACCCCTCGCAACAAAGCTGCAGTCAAGGGCCACTGCCATTGCCATGGGATTAAACTGTCCGGAAAAGACCCCGAACGGCTGATTTTTTGTCTTCATACCCTCCATGCTGGTCGGAGAAGCCTGACCCTTTGTAAGCCCGTAAATCTGATTGTCGTGAACAAAAACAGTGACATCGATGTTCCTCCTGATATTGTGAATCAGGTGGTTCCCTCCCTCACCGTAGCAGTCTCCGTCTCCGGTAAATATCATGACAGGATGTTCATGGTTGGCGAGCCTTATCCCGGCAGCAACCGGCAGGGCCCTGCCGTGAAGGCCGTTAAAGGCATTGCATTTTACATAGTGGGGGAATTTTGCGGCCTGACCTATCCCGGAGACGATCGAAAACCTGTGCGGTTCCATATCAAGGTCGATCATCGCATCTTTAAATGATTTAAGAATACTGAAATTCCCGCATCCCGGACACCATGCCGGATGCCCTCCTTTATAGTCCTTTAATGTGGGCATGTATCTATCCTGTCAGGCCGTCGAGTGTGAAGGGGCGGCCGTCATATTTATTGATCCTTGCGGTAAATTCATACCCTGTTTCAGCCCTGACAAGGTGTGCAAACTGTCCTGTCGCGTTGTTTTCAATGCATATGGTCAGTCCCGCTTTATTCAGCAGATCAAGACAATCAAACTCTTCTCTTTGAGGGAATGGATATATCTCGCTGAAATGAATCATGGCAATCCTGTTTGTCTCCATAAGCATGTCAACCGACTCCTTGAGCAGCCCGTACGTGGACCCCCACCCTGCCAGTACGATGTCCGGATTTGCGCTTCCATAAAAAACCGGCGGGGCGATCTCTTTTCTTATGCGGGAGAGTTTTTTGAACAGCCTCTTGTCCATCATTTTCAGTCTCGTCTCCGCGTCCTCTATCATATGACCTTCCTCGTTATGTTCATCACTGTCATTTACGACAAGATGGCGGGATTCGCACGGGAAGGCCATGGGTGTTACGCCTGAATCAGTATATGAATATCGGTTGTATGCAGAAAGATTCTCCAGTGCATCCTTTCTCAATCTATGGTCTGATAATTGGATTTTGCCGATGTCAAATCCGTCAAAAGTCCATTCAGAGTCTGCAAGGTACTGGTCTGTAAGGATGATGACCGGGACCTGGTATTTTTCGGCCATGCTGAATGCCCTGTTTGTGAGATAAAATGCCTGTTCAGGCGTGCCCGGCGCAAAGATGACCCGAGGAAACTCGCCATGACCTGCATACAGCGCAAACTGCAGGTCGCCCTGCTCGGTGCGTGTCGGCAGTCCGGTCGCAGGGCCGGGCCTCTGGGCCAGCGCTATGACTACGGGAGTCTCGGTCATCCCTGACAGGGAAAGTCCCTCCACCATCAGCGCGAACCCCCCTCCAGAGGTTCCGGTCATCGACCGCACACCGGCATATGAAGCGCCGATTACCATATTTATGGCTGCAATCTCATCTTCAGCCTGTTCAACAATGATCCCGTACTCCTCCTCTTTTCCGGCAATATAATTCATTATCCCTGTTGAAGGCGTCATGGGATATGCAGCATAGAACTTTACCCCGGAGGCAACGGCGCCGAGACCTATGGCATCATTGCCCGCAATCAGCATTTTCCTGCCGGACAGGGACGCAGGCGTAAACGCACACTTTTCGCATTTTTTAAGGGCAAAGTCACGACCGGCTTTTGCCGCGTTTATATTAGCTTTTATAATGTCTTCCCCTTTTTTCCTGAATCTGTCCTCAAAACTCCTGTTCAGTATCCCGAGGTCCATCCCCAGCATACCGAGCACGGAACCGACTGCAACGGTGTTGGCCATGATTTTATTCCCGCCCGACTCGACAGCCAGCTCCAGAAACGGGACATCGAGAAAGTAAGGTTGTTCGTGCTCCTGCTTTAATGTATCTGAGTCATAAATGATAAAGCCATGCTCAGCACGATCTTTTTCGTAACGGATAATGCTTTCATGATCGAGCGCGACCAGAATATCTATTCTGTCCCTGGATGACATTACAGGCCGGTCAGACAGCCTGACCTGATAAAAATTATGCCCGCCCCTTACGCGTGATTCATAGTCCTGGTGCGTAAACACATGGTATCCCGACCGTGCAAACACCTTTGCGAGCGTACCCCCTATCGTCTGGATCCCCTGCCCTGCCGCACCACCGATTTTTATCGTATAGTCCATTAAATAATCCTTTTCCTGACACGTAAAGAGCAGGTGTTGTGAGAGCAAATAATTTTCGATTCATTAGACGCAATATCAACCAATCTGAGCGTGTATGTTTTTATTAAAACCTTGTGCATATTATCTTAATAATTTATCGAGTTAATTATTTGATTGAACAATATCTGCTCTTTCCGGATTAAATGAGTATACCCAAACGCAGCGCGCTCACCGGGCAACTTTTATTGCTTCCCTGTATTTGCTTAACCAGACTATATGACTTTTTTCTTCATTGATTAACTGTTCAATAATATCTTTTTCCTTAACAACATCCTTAAGGCTCAGAAAATAAAGAACAGTTTCTTTTTCAAAATTAATTGCGTGTGTAACGGCATCCTGAATATTCTTCAGATGGTCGAGGGCCGGCAGCGCCTTGTACCGGCCAAGAAAAAATTCCGATTCAACTATTGCCCTTAAATAATATGAAACTTCCTCCCAGTTCTCAGCCGTGTTTTCAGTAACCTTGTCCCTGAGATCAGCAAATATTTTTTTGTGTTCATTCTCTTTTGCAGCGAGCGTCTCAAAGAGCTGTCTCAGTTTTTCATCTTTCTCAAATTTTCCCGCCAGTTTCAGGTACAGTTCATGTCCCAGTGTTTCCGTCTGAATTGCCTGTTCAAGGACTTCGTCGATAGAGTAATTCTCCATACACCCCTCCATTTTCTGTTTATGATATTTTATATGTATTACGGCATTGCGCCTTTACCAGCATACCTATTATATATAAATCTGAAATTTCAAATTTGAAATTTCAAATCTATTGATTGTCTACAAAAATTTTATCAAATCTGGACAGAATGTCAATGATTCCGCATGATTCGGAAAAATATGATATAAATCATTGTCTCCTGTCATGCATGTTTGATATGTTTGTTTCAGTTAATATGAACATTCAGTGCATACAAGGAGGACGTAATATGGCACAGTTACTATACATAGAATCTTCACCCCGTAAGGACAGGTCCGCTTCGATCAGGACGGCAAAGGCATTCATTCATGAATACACGGAAACACATCCCGGGGATACCGTTGATACACTTGATCTCTGGAGCGCTGCACTCCCGTCATTTGATGGAGAGGCAATTAATGCAAAATATGCAATTATGCATGGAGAGAAACATACTGATTCCGAGCTGAAGGCATGGGGGCTTGTAGAAAAAGTCATAGAGCGATTTAATAATGCTGACAAATACCTGATATCCCTGCCCATGTGGAATTTCGGTATTCCCTATGTCCTGAAACATTATCTGGACATAATTGTTCAGCCGACCTATACATTCAGTTTCTCCCCGGATGAAGGCTACAAAGGTCTTGTGACCGGCAAACCGGTTACTGTAATTTACGCCAGGGGCGGCGCCTATGCCGAGGGGTCCGGGGGAGAGGCCTTTGATCTGCAGAAAAGATATATGGAACTCGTTCTCGGGTTTATCGGCTTTAATGACATAAAGTCAATCCTTGTGGAACCAACGCTGATGTCTACTCCAGAAGAAAGGCCCCGGATTATGAAGACCGCAGAACAGGAAGCAAAAAAAATGGCAGCGGAGTTTTAGCATAAATAATATTGCAGCTGTTGCAGGCAACTTGTGTGTTTGGGAAAGTTTATCGTCTTTCCAAATTTATAAACCTCTCACGCTAAACCCCTGAAAAACAAAATTGTAAAATATGCAATAATAATATAGTGTAATTAATCAATCAGTTAACCCGGAATGCATTTTCGGGCAAGGAATCTTTCATGGAAAACAAACCGGATTATAAAGATTATATAAAAGATAAAATGCAGAACCCCCAATGGAGAATGGGGGCAATGATTATTGTAACTTCCCTGGTTCTGTTCGTATGGAGCATGAACATGAACATGGGAGTACCTGCCCGTTACAATATAAGCTACACTGATTTTTTCGATCAGCTGAATGCGGATAACATACAGTCGGTTACCATAAGAAAACTGAATGTGCAGGGGGAATTCACGGTGGAAACCGGCCTGTATCTCAAAGAGGGGCAGACCGCTGTTATGGTAAAGTACTTTCAGACATATTTACCCTCCTTTCAGGGAGAAGTACTCCTTGATCAGCTGCGGGATAAAAATGTATTAATCAATATTGAGCCTGAGGAGAGCCTGTCTCCATTCTGGCAGTTCATCGTGGGGCTTTTGCCCTGGGTCCTGATCATCGGTGTCTGGATAATGATTATGAGGGGGGCGCAGCGCGTACAGGGAGGCCCTGGCGGGCTTTTCTCGTTCGGTGCAAGCAAGGCAAAACTGCATGATGTCCAGAAACCGTCCGTAACGTTCAGCGACGTGGCCGGTATGGAGAATGCAAAGAACGACCTTAGAGAAACCATAGAATTTCTGAAGGACTCCTCGAAATTTATGGCCCTCGGTGCCAAAGTACCGAGAGGCATCCTCCTCTTCGGGCCTCCCGGAACAGGAAAGACGTTGCTTTCCCGTGCAGTCGCGGGCGAGGCAAAGGTGTCTTTTTACAGCATAAGCGCGTCCGAGTTTATAGAGATGTTTGTAGGGGTCGGGGCTTCCCGTGTCCGGGACATGTTTCTGAAGGCCAGGGCGTCCCAGCCAAGCATTATCTTTATTGATGAAATTGACTCTGTCGGCCGTACCCGGGGCGCCGGGCTGGGGGGCGGACATGATGAGAGAGAGCAGACGCTGAACCAGCTCCTGAGCGAGCTGGACGGGTTTGAACCACATGAAGAAGTAATCGTAATAGCAGCAACCAACAGGCCGGACGTACTTGACCCTGCCCTCCTCAGGCCGGGCCGATTCGACAGGCATATAGTGATTGACAGACCGGGCTGGAAGGACAGGAAGGCAATTCTGGAGGTACATGTAAAGGACAAAAAACTTGCTGACGATATTGACCTTGCGAAGATAGCCAGGGGGACTCCCGGCATGACAGGAGCTGACCTCGAAAATCTTGCCAATGAGGCAGCGCTGATCGCAACGAGGAAAAACAAGGAGAAAATTGACGAGAGCGATTTTGAAGAGGCGCGTGACAAAATTCTAATGGGCGCTGTCAGGGAAGATACGATTAATGACTTTGAGAAGAAAATCACGGCGTATCATGAGGCCGGCCATACACTCGTGGCACGGGGGCTGCCGGGCACTGATCCCATCCATAAAGTGAGCATTATTCCGAGAGGGATGGCAATGGGTGTGACCCAGCAGCTTCCGGAAGAAGACAGACATTATTATCCAAAATCATACCTTATGAACAGACTTGCCGTCATGCTCGGCGGGAGAATCGCAGAGAAGATAGTATTTAATGATATCAGCACCGGGGCACAGAATGACCTGAAGGAAGCCTCGTCACTCGCGGAAAAGATGGTGGCACAATGGGGCATGAGCGAAAAGGTAGGCCCGGTGAGTCTGGGCAGGGGTGAAGAACATCCTTTCCTTGGCAGGGAACTTTCCCAGCCCAAGCGTTACAGCGAAGACATGGCATGGTTAATGGACCAGGAGATTCGGGGGCTGATTCTCGAAGCAGAGGCAACAGCGGAAGATATTCTGCGCAAAAAGAAAAAGCTGCTTGACAGCATTGCAGAGGCCCTCATCCGTGAAGAAGTCCTGAACAGGGAAGACATTGACCGCATTATTGATGAAAACAAATGAAGTCCTTGACATGATCACAAGGGTTCCACCCCGATAGCGTTCTTATCCCATGCGTTACGAAAAAGCGGCGCAGGCTGTCAAGTCTCCCTGAGCCTGTTTACAAATTCAATAAACTCTTCCGGCGGGTCTGTGAGTTCGATACCGATGCTGTCGCACGAGTCATCAGATAACAGCCTTCTCCACACAATATTACTGACTTTCGCAGGGAGAAACACCGTCTTTTCGCGGAATGTAATGTATATTTCGAGAAGTGAGTCCAGGGGGAAATTCGGGGTCCTGGTTTGTATAAACATCCCTTTTTCAGAGATATTCCGGATGGTCCCGCTGTACTTTTTTTTCCAGAAGAGCGGGTTCCAGAGGAAATAACTGATCTCAATATGTGAGGATATTCTCCTGCAGCTTCGTTTCTCCATGACCTTCTGTCACTATCTCCAAACTATATGGAATGGATAATGCATGGCACAATGGTAAACATGCTGTATGAAATGCAGCTTTTGTTACATCAGAACAGATGGTTTACCCACTGACACCACCAGTTAAACAATCCTGAAGCACTGCAAATACTAAAAATGACTGCAATAAGGAGCACTGAATCAATAATTTCAAGTGTTAACGGATGTCTGAAATAAAGGCTTCTGAGGTGTACTCGCAAACCTTCTGCAGACCTGCGGGAAAGGTTTGCAAAGCGGCCCTCATCAACCCGTGCAGCTTCACCTGCAGTTTCATAAATTCTGTCGTGCATACTCATAGCTCCTTTGAGAAGTAGCGAGAAGAACTAAACTGCTTTTAAATCCATTTTGAAGCTGTTTACAATTTTGAGATACTTTTTAGTCGGCTTGAGAAGTTCAACCCCCATTGTATCATAAAAATCACCAGTTGTCTCAACCCGTATGACCTGCGCAGGCACTTCGAGCTGGGTGTCTTTTAATGGTATTTGCAGCCTGATCTGTGAGTCGCATGGGAGACAGGTACCGGTCTTGATGCACATTCCCTTTTCCGAGATATTGGTAGCAATTCCATAACAGACTGACTTGTCCCCTTTGAATTTGACGAGCATACTTGAAGGTACTCTTTCATGTGCACGTCTTTTCATTTTATTACTTTTATTCTTCATGAGTTATCCAGCATTAGTTTGATTAATATATTCAGATATATAAATTCTATACCCTTTTCATTAACATGTCAACGACGACAGGCACGCGCATACATGTTTTTGCATAACCTGCGCGCCTGACAGCATACGCATGTTATATAAGGTTTTTGATAAATTCCCGGTACTCGGAAGGCGGCTCTAAAATTTCGAGTCCTACGCTGTTTGTCATATCCTCTTCCGAGTTGTCAAATGACCATTTGACATTACACTGCAGCTCAATGGTTTCCCCCTTTGCCGTCACGAGTTTTAACTCAACCTCCGATCCGGGAATAAACAGGTCCGGGTTCTTTGCAGGGGCCGTAATCATCTGAATTCCCGACTCAGAGAGATTCTCAATAAATACTGAACAATTGTCGCTGCACGAAAGCCTTTCAGCCTTCAGGTTCACTCTTGATCTTCTTGAGCGTCTTCTTTCCATCGCGTATGTGTCTCCTCTGAAAGTTGAAATAATGGAACAGGATACGTGTTGATGTCAGAAGTATAGCAAAACAGAGAGAAAAAGCAAACCGCAATGTTGACATCTCCATAATGCAGGGGCTAAAATAACTTAACATCTTACATGAAATCTGGAGGAATAAATGCCTATTTATGAATACATATGTTTAAAATGCAGAGAAAACTTTTCTCTGCTTCAGAGCCTCTATCCTGCTGACAA
>JAJRVB010000262.1 GCA_024277515.1 Nitrospirota bacterium
AGGGCCATGGAAATCGTTTATGATGAAAACAGTCTCAATAATTATATGCAGCGTGCGGTAAAGGCGTCTCCCGAGCATCCGGTGCTCGTTGACAAATATCTTGAGGATGCCATTGAAATTGATGTTGACGCAATATCCGACGGCAATAAAGTCATCGTAGGCGGGATCATGGAGCATATCGAAGAGGCGGGCATACATTCCGGAGACTCTGCCTGCTCACTGCCCCCGTATTCATTGGGGCCTGACATTATCGAGGGGATAAAATCCCAGGCCAGGGACCTTGCAAAAGAGCTGAATGTCATAGGGCTTATGAACATACAGTTTGCCGTCAAGGACAATGAAATATATATACTGGAAGTAAACCCCCGGGCTTCTCGCACCATCCCCTATGTCAGCAAATCCATCGGGGTCCCGCTCGCAAAAATGGCGGCAAAGGTCATGGTCGGAAAGACACTTGAGGAACTCGGCCTGGATTCAGAAATCAATATTTCTCACTTCACCGTAAAAGAGGCTGTCTTCCCGTTTGACCGTTTTGCGGGAGTTGATACCTTGCTCGGCCCTGAAATGAAATCAACAGGTGAGGTCATGGGAATTGACAAGGATTTCGGCAGGGCATTTGCAAAATCCCAGACATCCGCGGGGAACCCGATGCCGCTTGGAGGCACGGTCTTCATCAGCGTCAAGGACAAGGACAAGCCCGCACTCCCGGACATGGCGAACAAGCTCATTGCACTGGGGTTTTTATTAATTGCGACCAGGGGAACGGCGTTTTATCTTAATCAACTCGGCATAAAAACCGGGACCGTAAACAAGGTCACCGAGGGAAGGCCGCACTGTGTGGACCTGATCAAGAATAATGACATAGCTTTTATCATCAATACGGTGACCGGGGCCAAGGCACAGAAGGACTCATTCTCCATCAGGGAAAACGCGCTTCAGTATAATGTAACATACACCACAACAATCGCGGGCGCTCGCGCGGCGATTAACGCTATAGAGGTCATGCTGAAGAAAGAGATAAACATTCAGTCCCTGCAGGAATATCACAGGATTCAGGGTCAGACCGCGGGCTGACCGGGTTTACTTTCATCAACATTGACTGTTAAAATTTTCAGAGAGAGATATGCAAAAAGAACCAATGACCCCTGAGGGGCACCGGAAACTAAAAGAGGAGCTGGAAAATCTCCTTAAAGTGCAGCGTCCGGCCAATGTGAAGGCCATTGCGGAAGCACGGGCGCACGGCGACCTGTCGGAGAATGCGGAATATCATGCTGCAAAGGAACGTCAATCTTTCATAGAAGGAAGGATCCAGGACCTCCAAAGCAAAATTGCGCGCGCCGATATCATCGACCCGTCAAAGATATCTCATGACAGGGTCGCCTTCGGCGCTACAGTAAGAGTGCTTGACCTCGAAACAGATGCAGAAATAACATACAAACTTGTGGGGCCTGATGAGGCGGACATCAAGGCAGGAAAACTTTCAATTCATTCTCCCATGGCACGCTCACTCATCGGAAAGGCCGAGGGTGATGAAGCTGTAGTGAAGGCCCCTGCACGAACGATTGAGTATGAGGTATTAAAGATAAGCTTTGAGTAGACTGTTTACGGCAACGGTAACAGAAAACAGAAGAATCATCAAGGACCACTATCTCATAACCCTCCATCCCTCTGGCAAGATCAAAAAGCCGGGACCGGGCACATTTTTCATGCTGGACGTTAACACCGGCTTCGACCCTCTCCTGAAGAGGCCGTTCAGCCTTCACCGCTGGCTTGGCAGAGACTTTCAGTTACTCTACAGAACAGCGGGCAAAGGGACATATCTTCTCAGCAAAAAGAGAAAAGGTGACACACTGGAAGTCCTCGGTCCGCTCGGCAATGGTTTTCCAGTCCGCAAAAAGGCAAAAAATATTATGCTGGTTGCGGGAGGAATCGGCATCGCCCCGATTATCGGCCTGGCCGAGGCCCTTGTCCCTTCAAAGAGCGTCATAAAGAAAGGGGGAATGCATAAAAACCTGCCCGTCCTCTTTTATGGTGCAAGGACAAAAAATGAAATTCTATGCACCGATGATCTGCGCTCTCTTGATATGGAACCGATCATTTCTACTGACGACGGTACCCTCGGGAAAAAGGGGAATATTGTTAATGTCATAAAAAGGTATCTCACTGCCCACCCGTCACGCGTCAGGGATTCTGTTTTCTTTGCCTGCGGACCAACGCCGATGCTTAAGGCCCTCTCAACATTTGCCGTCAGGCACAAAATCAGGGGATATGCTGCACTGGAAGAACACATGGCATGCGGAATCGGCACATGCCTTGGATGCGTCGTACAAACCAGCAGAGGTCATAAACGTGTATGCCGGGAAGGTCCGGTTTTTCCGATTGAAGAAATAATATGGTAAGAAAACATGACTGAAAACAGCACACCGGACCTCAGGGTCAGCATAGGCGGGTTAAAACTCAGAAACCCTGTAATGACCGCTTCAGGCACGTTCGGGTACGGAGACGAATATGCCGAGTTTGTTGATCTGAACAGGCTGGGCGCCATTGTAGTGAAAGGTCTTTCTCTCAGACCCAGACAGGGCAACCCTCCCCCGCGCATTGTTGAAACGCCCGCTGGCATGCTGAACGCGATCGGCCTCCAGAATATCGGGATTAACGCTTTCATAAAAAAGAAACTCCCCTTTTTACGGCAGCTCAGGACACCTGTCATAGCCAATTTTTTCGGAGACTCCATTGGCGAATATGTCCGGGCGGCAGAGAAGCTGGACAACACCGATGGAATCCACGCGCTTGAGATGAATATTTCATGTCCGAACAAACAGGCGGGATGGAGCATATTCGGCACAGACCCTAAGGTCACATTTAAAGTTGTAACTGAGGTCAGACAGGCCGTGGACAAGCCACTTATAGTTAAACTTTCGCCCAATGTAACCGATATCAGTATTATGGCGCGGGCGGCAGAGGATGCGGGCGCTGACGCCATATCAGCCATTAATACAATTACCGGCATGGTTATTGACATCAAGTCAAGAAAACCGAGACTCGCAAATACCACAGGCGGGCTTTCCGGTCCTGCGATCAGGCCTGTTGCGGTCAGGATGGTATGGGAATGCTACAGGGCGGTCTCCATTCCGGTCATCGGCATGGGCGGCATAGTCTCTGCAGAGGATGCCGTTGAATTTATGCTTGCCGGCGCAGCCGCGGTCGCTGTAGGCACTGGAAACTTTATTCGTCCGGGTATCACCATTGATGTCATTGAAGGCATACGGTCATACATGAAATCGAGTTGCATCAGGTCAATGAGGGAATTAACCGGAGCCGCTCAATGTTAGCGACACCCATTATAACGTTGACTACCGATTTCGGTCTGAAAGATCCCTTTGCCGGATTGCTGAAGGGTGTAATTCTCGGCATCAATCCCTCTGCAAAAGTAATAGATATCACGCACAACATTCAGCGCCATAATATTTTTGAAGCTGCACATGTCCTGCATATAAGCCATAAGTATTTTCCCAGGACTACTATCCACATTGCCATTGTAGACCCCGGCGTGGGAAGCACGCGGAGGCCGATACTGGCAGTAATGGAAGACCATTATTTTATAGGACCGGACAATGGAATTTTCACCCCGATTTTTGAAGAGCAGTCATCCGGTTTTTTCAAAGTATATCACCTGACCGCATCACACTATTTCCTCCCGATGAAAGGCTCGACATTTCACGGCAGAGATATATTCGCGCCGGTCGCGGCCTGGCTTTCAAAGGGGGTGGACTCTCACAAAATGGGAGAAGAAATCCATGACTATCTCAAAACCCCGGCCCCAAAGGCCGAGATAATCGATAACAGCTCCATCACCGGAGAAATCGTCAACATAGATATCTTCGGCAATGCCGTTTCCAATATAAAAAGAGATGACATGGCAAGTCTTGCCTCTGCGCAATCAGCGAACAGATTCACTGTCATTTACAATAATGCCGGCCTGCCTCTCGTTCATTATTACGCTCAAAAAGATTCAGGTGAACTCGCCGCCCTCATAAACAGCTTCGGCCATGTTGAGCTGTTTTCATTCAGGGGAAGCGCGGCTGACAAATACAATATAAAGATTGGAGACAGTGTC
>JAJRVB010000263.1 GCA_024277515.1 Nitrospirota bacterium
ATTTACCACTTCTTCATCAGTCAGGCCGTTAACATTGTTTTTGTTTAATATCCTTTTTTTTATATTCCCGGGTCCCCAGTTGTATGCAGCGATGCTCAGGGATTCTCTGTTTGCGTCATCGCTGACTTCATCAAGATATATACTGCTCAGGATGTGGTAATAAGTGGCTCCGAGCAGTACATTGTTGTCAGGTTTGTAAAGATAATCAGCAGGGAGAAGCTTTTTCTCCTTGTGGATATAGTAATACGCATCCATGGCGCCTGATTTCGGAACAAGCTGCATGAGTCCGAATGCCGGCACATACGATTTGGCCAGGGGATTGAAATACGATTCGGTATGGATCAAAGCGTAAATCAATGCCGGGTCAACGTGATACTTTTTCGCATACAGGTCAACCTGGTCTTTGTATCTGGCCGCCCGTAGCCTGAGATGTTCCGGGACCATCTTTATTTTAACTTTTACTTTAACCCTGGGGATCCCGTCCCCTGCCACGACCGGTTTTTTTTCGACTTTAATTTTGGGGGCAACATGTTTCTCCACGTACTGTTCTGCATTATCTGTCGTAACCATGGTCCCTTCCGGGGCCCTGATCTGGTCTTTCAGTACCTCGGTCTTTACTTCGTTGTCGGCAGAGAGCACTTTCTTTATCTGTTTTTTTATTTTTTCTTCGGCAATTTCCCTGGCCCTGTCCTGTTCGGCCACAGTGACTGCGCTGATCTCAGGCCCTGCATTTTCTTTTTTACCGCCCCCGGCGGGGTTTTCCATGCCTGGCTTTTTGTCTTCCTTGATATCCTCAACAGGGACGAGAACGGAGAATTCCATTTCCCCTTTTTCAAAATCTACGCGGCTCCGCGTATCAAAGCCGGGGCTGTAATCGACCCATTGTCTGTTTGTGGAATCCTGGAATTCCTTCCACTGCTGTCCGACCCTCTGTCTGAGCATCTCACGCTGTGCATGCACCCTGGCTACCATAGCATCCCACTGGGCCTCCATTTCCCTGGTAAGAACACCCCATGCCGCCTCCTGCACCGCCATATTTTCATGAAGATCTTTTTTCATTTCCTGCTGTCTCTGTCTCAGATGCCGGATGTCCATGTTTTCCTTCAGTGGCGTATTCTGCACTTCTCTGTCCAGCTGGTCAAAGGCGGAATCTGAGGACTGCGCAAGGACGGGTGGACTGAATGTCAGAATCATACATCCTGCGATGACCGGTAACAATAGTAAAGAAATAATATGCATTTGCCTGCTCCTTAAAAAAAATATATTATCCGAATATCCTGGAAATTATTAAATACATGGCGCAGCTATTTTCTCACCTCATATCCCGCGGTTTTTTCCGCCCAGAGTGAAGGATCTATTTCAGAAAGTTCCCGCATAAGGTCCGTGATCACAGGCGCCTCAATGCTCTCATCCGTAAGGAAATCTGTCTCCTCCCGTGTCGCAATTACCAGGACCGACTCCACAGCCATACTGAGTTTTTTTGGCGCTGTGACCCGCACCTTCAGTCCAAGCCTTCTTTGTATATCATCCGGGAATACCATTGTTTTACCTGCAGACAGTATCTCGGACTTGAAGTACTTGTTAGGGTAGATTTTTGAGACGATTCCATACTGGCTTACACTGAAAATATGAATATATGAGTCTTTGTTCACCCTGACCCGTATCAGGATTTCGTCATTGTGCTGAAACACGGGAGATTTCATTTTCACCGAATCCGCACGTATCACGTCCGTGGTGAGGATTTTGAAGTTGCCTTTTTTTTCGGCGTGTATCGGTTTTACATATGCCTTGATCCTGCAGTAGTAGGAAATCTGATCATGTTTTACTCTTGGCACATGTTCAATGATCTCTTGTTTCACAATCAGTCCCCTGGTCGCGGTCACAACAAGGTCACTGATGAGACTGCTGTTATAAAGCAGTGTCGAACCGCGCACCTGTACTCCGACCGCTTCTTCCAGCGCGCGTATTCTCGCATTATTGAGTGAGGCTGCCTGGGCCTGGGCCTTTGTCGTATCATCACCGAGAAGCGCTTCTCCGGAAGCCTCAATAACGATCAATGTTTCTTCCTGTTTTACCGGGGATGCCCCTTCTTCAGCATAAAGATATTTCCCGGCATCCGGTATCAATGCCATGGTGAGCACAATTATTGACAAGACAAGAATAACTTTTTTCATTTTTCCTCTCATATGTGAATGCTCATTATTCTCTATTTACTTATTGATCTTGAACCGCATTTCTTCCATCATGTCCTCGAGCTCCTCTTCCACCGCCTTAAGTAGGGCATTATAAGAATATGCCTTCCGGTGAGGCTGAAATCTTTCTTGGGGTTTGGTGTCGGGTTTCCGGCTTTTATCCTGCGTGCTGCTCTCCTTTTTCACTTCCGGGGTCCTCACTTTTTCATTATCAGCGGGTCCTGCCGGGCTGACTTTTGCCGGACTTGCTTTTACCGCGGCAGGCCCTGGTTGTTTGACGGGAGCTGCCTTTTCTTTTATTGCCGGCTTTTTCTCCATTTCAACCTCAACCGCGGCCTTCCTGACTTTTTCTCCGCCTGACAATTCAGCTTTCCCATAGGCGACTGTAATGCCGTTTTTTCTGAGCCACTCTTTGAGGACCGAGGATTTAACAGCGAAATTTACGCCGGTAATCGGCAGATCGCCTGCACCCAGTCTTGCCATGTTTGAGTTTATGCCTATCAAATAGCCCCTCTTGTCGAGCAGGGGACCGCCTGAATTGCCGCGGTTTACGCTCGCGTCCGTCTGAAATACATTTTTACCATGAATGCTGTTCTGGTCATCAATTGAACCGCTTATTCTTCCGTATGTGAGTGTCCAGAGGCCGCCCTGCTCGGGATGACCGATGGCAACCGCTTCTTCCCCTATCCTGATCTCGTCCGGGTCGGCGAGTTCAATGGTGCCTGTTCCTGACGGAATATCTTCCGCCTGCAGTACTGCAAGATCAAGATCTATATCATATGCTATTATTTTTGCCTTATGCCGGTGAACAAGGTCTTTCCTGAATTTCCCGGTGACTCTGTCAGGCTTGAGATATACCCTGATTTTTGAATATGGTCTTGATGTGCTCTTGTCAATGACTACATGCGCATTCGTGGAAATAATGCCGGATTGAGAGATGATCGACCCGGCGCCTATCATGCTGCTGGTTCCCTTGCTTTTGGAAATTATCAGTACGACACTCTTTGCCGTCTTCTCATAGACCTTTACCGCCGGGAAATCAGCAAACGATAAACCGTAGCAACCCACTAAAATTGTTAATGTCAAAAGGACTTTTTTCATGTTTAACCTCGCTTTATTACGTTTACGCTAAATGCAGCAATTATCACCATATAAATGATAGACGGACAGTGTCTGCACCATTTGACTCGGGGGGTCAATCAAATC
Source organism: Nitrospirota bacterium (assembly GCA_024277515.1). Taxonomy (GTDB): domain Bacteria; phylum Nitrospirota; class Thermodesulfovibrionia; order UBA6902; family UBA6902; genus JAJRVB01. The sequence continues at coordinate 3,399 of JAJRVB010000263.1, forward strand.
CTTCAAGCTGTCTGATTATCTCTTCCACTGTGCGGCTTATGTCCTGAAGATTTGCATCACCTTTTTTTTGCGAACGGACCAATTCAGTTTTCAGGTTGTCCATTTCAAATTTTCTCGGCATGCAGCCAAGGGCGTATGCCGAGTTTTTCTTTTGTGATACCGCCCCGTCGGAATCCTGCCAGTATTCGATGATCTTTGCATTACGGACAACGGCATTAGTGGCCCATGAGGAAACCTGCATCACGGTGCCTTCATCCACACTGCCCCCTCTTTCCGTCGCTATATCGATCATTATGCTCCTGATCTCGATGCTCAGGGTCTTTGCGAGCTCCCGCCGCGCAATTTCCGCGGAATTTATTTTTGCGTCCTCTTCATAAAATGTGGGATCGCTCATGCCGACACTGCAGATCATGCCTTCAACCTGGGGGATCTTCAGCACCCAGTCCGGCGGTGTATCAGCACTCCTGACCGTTCCCGCGGACTGACATCCTGACAGCAGGACAGCCGATGCCAGACATAGAATGATAAATTTCATTTTGTCCTTGTTATTTCAATGCGTTTCATATTTTCCTTATGCAGGTCAGGCAGCAGCACCGGGGTCTGGTCCCTGTTTAATTCGATGGATGCCGTTTCTGACACATGTTCCTTCACAAAATTGTACAACTCATGAAGTTCGACAGCGCCGTCTTTATTCTCGTCGGCATCGCCTTTCATCCCTTTCAGCAGGTAATAGGTGAACAGTCCGTGTTTTACCTTGTCAAAGTCGGAACTTATCTGTGTACCGGAAGATGCTGCCAGGACAAACACATTCCCTCCCGCGAGCATGGGGTTTTCCACCGAGATGCTCAGTGGTCGCGCCCCCTGACTCGATATGCTTCGTTCCCCTGCACCGGAAAAACAGGAATCGAGTATGACAACGATCTGGTCCGATGGAAGTTTGTTTAAAGAGGCATACATCCTCTTGAGGGAATACAGCTTTGACTTGTAATCAGGATGTCCGTCATACGGAACAATAAATGCGTCTCCACTGGCAGGGTCGGGGGTGCCGTGTCCTGCGTAATAAATAAAGACACTGGAGTTCTTGTTTATTCTTCTTGGAAGCCAATACTCAATATATGCCTCCAGGTCACCCCTTGTCACCATGTCATCTGTGATTATTTTTATGTTTTTTCTCGGAATGCCGCCGATGTGTTCAAGATACTTTGCGACTGTTTCAGCATCCGATTTCGCGTATTTGACTTTGGGTATGAGTTTATCACGATAGTTGCTGATCCCTATCACTAATGCATATGAATTATTTCTATTATATCCTTTGTTCCGGGATGGCAGTATATCGACATCTATGAGCTGGGAAAGGACATATTCTGTTTCGCTGATGTCCGCAGGCTTTACTGCCATGGAAAACGATTTTATCTCTGTGGGCGCATACCCCCTCTGCTCGCTTAATTCAACTGACAGCCGGCCGGTTTCAGCTTTGAGCCGTGTAGGCATTAAACATTTTATAGTTATGTCCTTTTCGCTCTTTGACTCTATCTTTCCGACTAATTTTTTGCTTCCGAGACAGGATATAAGCGTGCTGTTTCCTGACAACAGGACATTAACGGCCTCCGCGGTCCCGGCCCCTTTATTATTGATTTTGATCCTTACCTTGACCACTTCACCGCCGTCAAGAATGCCGTCGTTGTTCGAGTCTTCTATCTTGACCGTGTAGGAGAGTTCCGGGGCTTCCATGACCGGAGAGGTAAAAGGCGCGGGTGTGACGGGAACAGGCCCCGGCTTTTTGTTCGCAGGTGTTTGCGCATATACAGGCGCGGCCTCGCCAAGGTATTTGCCTATATCCCACAGGATGACCTTGCCGTCCGCGCTGCCGGATGCCATGATGCTGCCTGCTGCCCGGCTCATGGCAACTGACATTACAACATTGCGGGCCTTAAACACATCAAGGACGCTGCCTGTGTCCGGATTCCAGACCATCACTGTCCTGTC
>JAJRVB010000026.1 GCA_024277515.1 Nitrospirota bacterium
AACCTCGGGATAAGGGATGGTTGTTGCCCCCCTGATTTTATGCCTGTTGCCCTCATAGGTGCCGATCGTGTCTACAACGATAACATTGCGTTTTTCATCAAGTCTGTTCAAAAGTCCTTCTGCGGTGACACACTCAATAGGAACATTCCAGTCTATCTGATATGACATAAGCTGCCTCCTCTAACCTGTTTATTAATAAGGGTTATTTCTTATCACAAGATGAACTAAATATAGCATCCATGTATGAAGCTGTCAATTCCAGTCTAATGATCTGCTATCTGTTTTTCACAATTTTCATTACTTCCTTTCTAAGATACAGCAGGAAAATGTTACTATGGTGTATGAAATTGCAATTACATTGACCGGTGATTAGAATATAAATATATGAGTCCGGTCATGCTGCTTTATTTTCCGTAATATTGCCTTATTACATCCTGTGAACAGCTTATTCAGCATCTTTTTTTTGCAAAACTTAACATAATGTATCAATCACCAAATAATGGAATAGCCAGGAATGATTGATCTGCAATATGAATTCGACTGGAGCATCCTCTTTAGCGAACCCTACTCGTATGTCCTGATTACCGGCATCAAGATAACACTGCTGATATTTGTCCTCTCATCTGTTTTATCTCTTATGCTGGGTACCCTGATCTCGATCATGAGGATATCAAGAATACGGCCGCTCCAGTGGATAGGAAAGCTGTATGTCAAGATATTCCAGAGTATCCCCGTCCTGTTCTGGATGCTCTTTCTCTATTATATTTTCCCGGAAATGCTCCCTTTTGACCTGGGGGCCGGGCTGAATTCCTATTACTACTACCCGGTCATAGCGGGCATCATCGCACTCACCCTGGATAATGCCTCGTATGTCTCGGATATCCTGAGAGGCGGACGCCTTCTTATACCCCAGACACAGAGGGAAGTTGCCATTGCAACCGGACTGAACAGGGTACAGCAGTATCTTTATGTGCTTCTTCCACAGATGTTCAGGATCATGCTGCCTCCGCTCGGGACCCGCATGGTCCATAACTTTAAAAATACAACCCTCTGCATGGCGATAGCCGCGCCTGAGCTGATGTGGGCAACACAGCAGATTGAATCGCTTACATTCAAGGGTGTCGAGGCAATAATATTTGCAACTGTATTTTATATCGGGGTTTCAATACTCATGGCCTCAATCGTTATCGTGCTCGAACGGCATATGAAGATTGACGCAGCCAGCATCATTAAATCCAGGATCTGATCAGATGACCGAAATACTCGATAAATTTTCGAACTGGGATTTTTACCTGCTGGGGGCCTTCCCTCACGGCGAACCAGGCGGCCTCCTTTTAAATGTTGTTCTTGCATTTCTGTCAATCCTGTTAAGCTTCTCTCTTGGGGTATTTTTCGGCTACAGCAGACTCTCCTCCCGGTTATATGTAAAGATCCCGTGTATCGCATTCATAGAAATTGTGCGGGCAACCCCCCTGATTATCATAATCTTCTGGTTTTACATTGTTCTGCCATATCTATTCGGATTCAATATATCGGTTTTCCTGAGCGTCCTGCTCTCCCTCTGCATCTATGCGGCCGCGTATCAGGCGGAGATCGTACGAGCAGGCATTACAGCAGTTCCAAAGGGCCAGCTCGAAACAGCGTTGTCTACAGGCATGACACGGTACAAGGCCATGGGATATATCATCCTGCCCCAGGCATTCAGGATGATGATACCCTCGTTTTTGAGTTTTGCCGTCTCCCTGTTTAAAGACACTTCAACGGTATTTATTATCGGCGTCATGGAGCTGACCCAGACAGGCATCATTATCAGTCAGCGTCAGCCCGACAGGATGTATGCCGCCTACATCAGCATGGCGCTTGGATTCTTTGCCGTATGTTCGATACTGTCCGCAATTGCGGGCAGACTCGAGAAAAGGATCGGGGTCTTTGATTTCCAGTCGTATCGACCCGACGTCAGCAGAGATGAGTTTATGCTCTTCCCTAAATATAAATTCCTGAGAAGGCCTTCAGCCTGGATACCCGAGATAAAGAAAAAGCAGAAAAAGTACGCAATGCTCATCAACCTTAACAAATGCATAGGCTGTTATGCGTGCCAGGTAACATGCAAGGCAGAGCATGATGTCCCGTTCGGGACCTTCCGCTGCAGCATAGAAACCTTCCAGACAGGCCGCTACCCGGACATCAAGAAATTCTTTGTGCCGCGTATCTGCAACCACTGCGACAATGCGCCGTGTATCGAGGCATGTTAAGAAAAAGACGCGATTTATAAAACTCCCGACGGGGTTGTCCTGATTAATGATAAAAAATGTCCGGAGAATGTAACGTGCCAGAAATGTTATGAATACTGTCCGTATGACGCCATTGACATGAACCCGAAGACCGGCAAACCCGAAAAATGCGATTTCTGTTACACCAGGCTGAAAAAAGGAGAAGAGCCGGTATGCGTAAAAAGCTGTATGGGAAAGGCGATAGTTTTTGGAGACATCAACGATAAAGAAAGTGAAATAGCGCATGTGATAAAGAGAAGGCAGATAAAGGTGCTCAACCCTGAGCATGGATCATACCCACTGGTTTTTTATTTATTTAATGAGAACATCAGCAAATATGTGCCTCTGAAAGAGTATGAAATCCCCAAAGTGCGTTCCCTGCCAAAGACTCCGGTAAGAGAAATGCCCCCGGAATCCGGAGAGGTCGCCCCGGTCCCTTCAGTGAGCAGGCTCGTCCATACTGCGGACATTATGTGTCCGTCTGAATGCGGCATTTCAGTGCTCGTGGAAGACGGGGTTGCAAAAAAGATTTACGGGAACCCCCATTCACTCATAAACAACGGGACCTTCTGCGCAAAGGGCGCCGCAGGACTCCAGCTCACTTATTCCCCTAACAGGATCCGGACACCTCTTATGAGGACAGGAGAGAGGGGGGAAGATAAGTGGAAATCAATTACATGGGAGGAGGCCGCTGACTTTGTCACAAAAAAATTAATAGGGATCAAAAAAGAGTACGGTCCTGAAAGCGTCTTCTTTGACGGCGGAGACATGTCCGACGGGATAGCATACGAGCGGCTGCTCCGGGCATTCGGCACCCCGAATTTATTCCACCACGGCAGCGTATGTGATCCGAACCGCCAATGGGGACATAAACTGATGACCGGCGACAGCAGGCCCCTGCCTGACGTGCAGAGACCGCTTCTGATCAGAAATGGAGACGGAGAGTCATATTTAAAAAACAGACATGAAGCCAGGCTTATTATGAACGTTGGGGTCAATCCATTTGTTGCAACGAGATTTAATTATATGTCAAACGGCATACCAGCTGCAAAAACAGAGAACAACTGCAAGTATATTGTAGTTGATCCCTCTCATACGAACTCCGCAGCACATGCGGATATATGGCTCCCCATACGGCCGGGGACCGACGCGGCGCTGCTCGCATCGATGCTCTTTTATATCATAGACAACTGCTGCCTGGATTATCCCGCCCACTGTTATATTGACCAGCCTTTCATGGATAATTACACCGTCGGCTGGCAGGAGTTTAAAGAGACCTTTCTCACCTTCACCAAAAAGAAAGACCCTTCAAACAACCTTTATTATTTCAGTCCGGAATGGGGAGAGGAAAAGACGGGTATCCCGTCCGCTGACATTAAGAAGGTGTCCCATTTATTCGGTATCACAAAGCCCGCGTCCATTGAGGTGGGCATGCATGGCACAGCGCACCATACAAATGGAGATGTGACCGCAATACTCGCAACAGCGCTCTGTCTGATTACGGGCAATGTGGACAGGCCCGGGGGGCTGGTCATGATGGGTCCTCATAAACCAAAGAAAGGCGGCAAATCAGCAGGCCATGAGTTTCTGGACAGGACTGTCACCAGAAACATAGACGGCGTTGATGTAAAAGGCAGCCTTTCGAGGCTCCAGAAAGACCGCTACGGCGGCTATCCGGCTGTAACCAGAGGCATGCTTATAGACCTCCCGGGGAAAATGCAGGAAGGGGTTACATTAACGCATGGGCCTTTTAAAGGTTACACCTATCCGGTCAAGGCGTTCATAACAAGGGGAGGCAACCCGGTCATCACGGCAGGCAGTACGCCTGAATGGATAGACGCACTGACCGCACGGGATGAGCATGGTGAATACAAGGTGGAACTGAATGTTTATATTGATACACACATAACGGTCACAGGCACATACGCGGACATTATTTTTCCCGAGGCAGGATTTCTCGAGAGGATGGGCCTGAGCAGTGTATACACCATGAGCCCGGAAATAGCGCTCAGGGACAAGGTGATAAAACCGCTCCATGAATCAAAGACATCATATGAATTCATGATGTATATGGCGGACGCCTTTATCAGAAACGGAGACGCGGACATCAGGGCCGAGGATTTCAGTGCAAAATACAGCAGTGAAAAAGATTTCATAAACGAGCAGCTGACCACCGCTCCGGGGTTCTACAATATCGGCGATCCCCTGCCCTACCCTGATCTTCAGGAAGGCTGCCTCATATTGGGCTCGCCGGACAATCCCAGGGCGGTCTGGGGTGATACCATAATTAAATACGGAGAACTCCTGACCGTGGACTGGCTCAGGAAACATCACGGCGTTGCGGTCTGGCCTGCCAGTTATTACCGCTACAGGAAGTCGGACGGGACCCCTTCCGGAATATTCCCGCAGACAAAGTCAAAGAAATTCGAATTCAGGTTCAGCCATGTCGAAAAGATCAATAAGGAGTTCGGCACAAATTACCCCGTCACATTCTACTGGGCCGACTGCAAGTGGAACCCGAAGAACCCGGACTTCAGAAAATTCGTGAGGGAGTATCCTTTTCAGCTGATAAGCGGGAGGGTGCATCATACCATGACCATTACCGCGGTCTGTCCATACCTTTCAGAGACAGAGACGGAATGCATGGAGCCTCTTAATGACGATTTTGAATACAGGATGCCCAGACATAACGGCGCACCCGACAGATCGGGCATTCCATACAATGACAAAGCCGTATTCAGGGCGGGCAGCGTATCCATTCCTGTTATTGCCTTGAACAAGTCCGACGGAGAGACATTACATATAAAAACCGGGGACATGATCATTCTCGAAAATCCGCAGGGCAGGAGGGTCAGGGGGAAGGCCTTTCTCACAGAGGAAATGATGCCGGGTGTCATCAAGGTCCCCTTCGGACCCGGCGGCCAAAAGGCATCCGGTCTGGGATTCATCAACCAGACATCAGAATACACCACGAATATTAATGAGCTTTACGACCCGGACAATTTCAACCGCATTACCGGGACCCCCGGTTTTGGTGATATCATGGTGAAAGTAATCAGGGATTCAGAACAGTAGCAAATATCACCCGGACTTTTTTATCGCTTGAAAAAATCTGCTTTTTACTGCTACATTAACGTTTATTCCGGAACATGTGAAAGAGCGGGCATAAAACTGCAAAGGTGAAAATGTCATGGCAGAATTAAAACAGTTACGCAAAAAAATAGATGATATAGATTACAAAATTGTTGAGCTGCTGAACCAGCGGGCGGAAATCGTGCTTGAAGTCGGCAGGACAAAAAAGAACAGGCAGATCAAGGTCCATTCGCAGGAGCGGGAAAAGGCCATTTTGCGCAAACTTCAGGAGAATAACCCCGGACCGTTTCCAAATGAGACCCTGAAGCTGGTGTATGAAGAAATAATATCAGCCTGTGTCGCCCTGCAGCAGCCGTTAAAGATCGCCTATTTCGGGCCTTCCGCCACATTCACACACCTTGCCGCAAGAAGGAAGTTCGGCTCATCTTCCGAGTATCTGCCTGAAAGCACGATCAAGGAGGTCTTTGAGGCGGTCTTCAGAAACAAGGTCAATTACGGGGTCGTGCCTGTGGAAAACTCCACAGAAGGTGTCGTCAACTACACACTCGATATGTTTATGGATTCTGACTTAATGATCGCCTCCGAGATACTGCTCGAAATATCACACAATCTCCTCTCCAAGACAGGGCGGAAAAGTGATGTAAAGAAAATATACTCACATCCCCAGGCAAAGGCGCAATGCAGAAGCTGGCTCGAGCGGAACTTTCCCGGCATCCCGATTATTGATGAAATGAGCACTGCCTCAGCTGCCAGACGGGTGGCTCGAAACCCCTCTGCAGCGGCCGTAGCCAGCGAGCTTGCCGCCTCTGAGTATAATCTCAATTTTATTGAAAAGGGCATAGAGGACAACAGGAGAAATGTGACGAGGTTTCTTATTATCGCAAAAGAGTCCCCTGGAAAGACAGGAAGGGACAAGACATCGATCATGTTCTCGATCAAAGACAAGCCTGGAGCGCTGTTTCTGATCCTGCGCCCCTTTTCAAGGCATGGACTTAATCTTACAAAGATCGAATCAAGGCCTTCAAAGAGAAAGGCATGGGAGTATATATTCTTTGTGGACATGGGAGGGCACATCGAAGATAAAAACGTCATGAAAGCGATCAGGGACGTTCAAAAGGAGTGCCTGTTTTTTAAAGTGCTCGGTTCCTACCCTTCTGCTGACTGATGACTGCCCGCTGCGTACAGGCGGGGCATGAAAAAGATATTTTACTAACGATAATTCAATATGTATTCCCCCCCTTTTGCAAAGGGGGAATAATATTCTGCCTTTTGGCAATGGAAACCCGGGAGACTAAATATGATGAAAGTACCCAGACACATCAAAGGCATAAAACCATACGTGCCGGGGAAACCGGTCGAAGAACTCGAGAGAGAGCTTGGCATAAGAGAGTCGGTAAAACTCGCGTCCAATGAAAACCCGGCAGGCCCGTCACCCAGGGCGCTCAGGGCATTGAAGAAAGGCCTGGGAAACCTGAACAGATATCCTGACGGGAGCTGTTACTATCTCAGGAACGCGCTCTCTGAAAGACTGCGGGTCAGGCCGGAAGAACTGACATTCGGAAACGGTTCAAACGAGATCATAGAACTGGCGGTCAGGACCTTTCTTTCTCCCGGAGATGAGGCGGTCATGGCTCACCCGTCGTTTGTAGTCTACGCGTCAATCGTACAGGCCGCGCACGGCAAAAGCAGGCTCGTCCCCCTGAAAGACCAGCGCCATGACCTTGAGAAAATGTCATCCAGGATAACAAAGAAGACCAGAATGATCTTTATAGCCAATCCCAACAACCCGACAGGAACAATAAATACCTCAGCTGAAATGGATGCCTTCATGAAACGGGTACCCAGGGGCGTACTGGTCGTGGTTGATGAAGCGTACTATGAATATGTGAGTTCCCCGGATTATGCGGACAGCATGAAATATCTGAAGCAGGGCCGTGATATCCTCATCCTCAGGACCTTTTCAAAGATATACGGTCTGGCAGCGCTCAGGATAGGGTACGGCATTTCGGGTGCCCGGACCGCAGAGGAGATGAACAAGATCCGTCAGCCCTTTAATATCAATACCCCTGCACAGGTTGCAGCATGCGCGGCCATAGACGACAGCAGGCATGTTGCAAAGACCAGAAAGTTGAATGAAGAAGGAAAAACGTTTCTGTATAAGGAACTCGAAAAGCTGAATATGGACTATGTCCCTACAGAAGCAAATTTTATATTTGTCAGACTCAGAAAGCAGAATGCAATAGAGCTGAATAATAAACTCTTAAAAAAGGGGATCATTATCCGCCCGATGGGACCCGGTGCTGTCCGTATAACCATAGGCCACCCGGATGAAAACAGGAAGCTTGTCAGGGCGTTAAGACAGCTAAAGTCCCTGATTTAGAGTGAGGATAAAGCCATAAAATGGATTTCAGACATGTAACAATAATTGGAGTTGGTTTAATCGGCGGTTCTCTTGCCCTTGCACTGAGAGAAAAGGGTTTCAGAGGGACCATTACCGGCGTGGGGAGAAGCAAAAAGAACCTGATCAGGGCAAAAGAACTCGGCATCATTGATGACTACTCAACTTCACATTCCAAAGGGGTCAGGTCTGCAGACCTGATCGTGCTTGCGTCTTCTGTAGGGCAGTTTGAAAAAATCGTGCTGGACATAAGGGATGACCTCCGGAAAGGCGCAATCGTTACGGATGTCGGGAGTGTCAAGGCCGGCATCATGAAGAAAATCGAGCCGCTGATGCCGGATGGCGTCAGCTTTGTCGGGGCTCACCCGATTGCAGGAAAAGAGTGTTCAGGGATAGAAGGAGCAACTGCGGACCTCTTTCATAACGCTCGGTGCATAATTACTCCCAATACACATACCCGGAAAGCTGCCCTGAGCAAGGTCAGATCACTATGGAGGCAGCTCGGAATGCGTATCATCACAATGACACCGGAAGAGCATGACCTGGTCTTTGCAACGGTAAGCCACATGCCGCATGTAGCTGCATATGCGCTGGTCAATTCCATTATCGATATTGACAGAAAACTCCTCCGATTCGGCGGCGGCGGGCTCAGGGACTTTACAAGAATCGCATTAAGCCCGGAGGAGCTCTGGCGTGATATCTGTTCGTCAAACCAAAAGGACATCCTCAAGACCCTGAAAACATTTTCCGGGTCGGTTTCGAAGATGATAAAACTTATTTAAAAGTCTGACTGGTCCGGGCTTGAAGGAGAATTCCGGAGGGCAAGGGAGGCAAGGAAAGTTATTGAGTCGGATTAGCATCACATACAGGGGCCCCCTCAGGGGAGAAATCACCCCGCCCCCTGACAAATCCATTTCACACCGAGCAGTCATGTTTTCGTCACTTGCCGAAGGCGAGAGCATAGTACGTAATTTCCTCGAGGCGGAAGACCCGCTGAGGACACTTCATGCCTTCAGGCAGATGGGGATTGATATTGAAGTCAGAAGTCAGAAGTCAGAAGTCAGAAGTCAGGACATTAAACATAGAACACAAGACAATGAAGTAATAATCAAAGGCAAGGGTCTGCGCGGGCTCACTGCGCCGGGGGATACGATTGACTGCGGCAACTCGGGCACTACTATGAGACTGATGAGCGGCGTGCTCGCGGGGCAGGCATTTTCATCAGTGCTGACAGGGGACGAATTTCTCCTGAAGAGACCCATGAAGAGGATAATAACCCCCCTGTCGGAGATGGGGGCCGACATACATTCAGAACCAGGGGGATACCCTCCCCTGCACATAAAAGGCGGGCAGCTCCGTCCCATAGAATATCATTCACCAATAGCGAGTGCGCAGGTGAAATCAGCGGTCCTGCTTGCCGGACTCTACTGCAGCGGGGTCACCACCGTCATTGAACCCGGCAGTTCAAGGGACCATACGGAACGCATGCTCACGGCAGGCGGAGCTGATATAAAGACAGACGGCCTCAAGGTAAGTCTTAATGGCGCCTCAGCATTGCGGCCCATGGATATTACCGTTCCCGGTGACCTCTCCTCAGCGGCTTTTTTCATTGTGGCAGGACTCCTTGTGCCGCAATCCGAAATCCTGATCAAACATACCGGCATTAATCCGACCAGGACCGGCCTGCTTGATATACTCACGCGGATGGGCGCGCACATTACACTCGAAAATAAAGGCATCATCTCGGGCGAACCGGTTGGGGACATCTACGTAAAGCATTCTAACCTAAAGGGCATCGACATAGACGGTGACCTTGTGCTCAGGGCGATAGACGAGTTCCCGGCCGTGTGCGTGGCAGCGGCAAAGGCAGACGGGACTACGCTCATAACAGGGGCGGCAGAGCTCAGGGTGAAAGAGTCCGACAGGATAGCGGCCATGGCTGAGGAGCTTGCCAAAATGGGGGTCCGTGTTGAAGAGCTTGATGACGGACTTGTTATAGAAGGACGAGAACATTTAAACCCGTCCCTGACCCGCAGTCATGGAGACCACCGGATCGCGATGTCCATGATCATCGCGGGATGCACCTGTCAAGGGGAAACCACGGTTGAAGACACTGACTGCGTAAACACATCATTCCCCGGGTTCATGGAGACGCTGGAGGGTCTGATGAAATAACATGGTTATTTAAAACCTTCTATAAATATCTCTTCTGTGACCTATTCTGAGAATTACAATATCTTGTCTTCGATATCATATATCACTCTGTCATTCCCCGACTTGATCGGAGGATCCAGTCTTTTCAAAAAGTTCGTCACTCCTTGATCGTCAATCGTTATTCTCCGTCCATTCTCTTATCAACAGATCTTCGGGGTCTTCGGTCTTCGGTCTTCGGGGTCGAGTCTACACATTTTACAAGAGTTGTGTAATCTGCACACACGACCCAACGGACCGGACTGCCTCATTTGTCAACTATGAAGATTCGCCCCCCATGTCCCCCTGCCTATAATACAATCAGGCCAATAAAAATCCCT
>JAJRVB010000264.1 GCA_024277515.1 Nitrospirota bacterium
GGCAAAAATAGAGATACAGAAGGAGACCCAGCAATACAGAGCCGCCCTTAATGATACGCTTGCCGATGCAGTAAAACCTTATATCGGGACGCCATACAATAAAATAGACTGTTACGGCCTCATTGTCAGGGGGCTCCAGAACCAGGGCATTCAGTACAGGGGACACGGCGGTATTCGGGAGAAGCTTGAAAAGCTGGCAGCCCTGAACGGCCTGCCGAAGAATGCATATTTCACCGGCGAGGGTCTGGTCGAAAAAGCCGGGACAAAAGTCTTCTCAAAGTCAATGCAGAACATTACCAACACACGAAAGCAGACGGATGAAATTTATTCTGAGATAACACCCTACCTGCGGGAAGGATTTATTCTCTCCTTTTCAACCCCGAGCAGGGGCCATACCGGGGTGGTGTCACGGGAAGGCAATGAGTGGACCTATATAAACTCAGGTCTCATCGACAACCGGACCACACCTGCAAGGGTATCAAGAGGCGTCGGCGAAGAATTTCTCAAGGCAGAGCTGAATAACTGGCTGGTCCTCGCAGCAGGCAAGAAAGAGCCCCTCAGGGTCACGATCGGCCATCTGGATAATCCTCAGTCAAAAAGCTGAGAAGACTCCGGTAACTGCTCTGTACATACCTTTTTACGCTTATTATTCAACATGTTTCGACTATTGACAAGACGTGAAATATGTGCTATTTAAAACATAAATGGACTGCTTCCCTTTTTTTATCTTTACCTTTCATATCCGGATATATACTGCAAAACCAAGTCCCGGTGTTCAGCGGCCCTGAAAAAACAGAAAGCAGAAGCAGCAGAGATTTGGCGATGAATACAGATATTGAAAGCAACCTGAAAAAGACAGTTCATGTTCTTGCCTCGGAAATAGGGTCACGGGGACATCTTCAATTATCAGCCCTGGAGAAGACCATTGAATACATAAGGTCGGAGCTCAACGGGTATGGGTATACTGTCTTTGATCAGCCCTATGAATATTCAGGGAGGATCTACAGGAATCTGTATGTAAAAAAAACCGGCAATAAGGAACCGCAAGAAGTAATAGTCATAGGCGCACACTATGATACGGTCGAGGGCACGCCCGGTGCGGACGATAATGCGAGCGCGGTTGCAGGCCTTCTCGAACTGGCGCGGCTTCTTGCTGATGTACCGCTCGGCAGGACACTACATTTTGTCGCATTTACACTTGAAGAACCTCCTCTATTCCGGAGTAAATCCATGGGAAGTTATGTATACGCAAAGAGTCTGCATCAGGCAGGCATAAATGTGGCAGGCATGATCTGCCTCGAGATGATAGGATATTTTACCGATACACCCGGCAGCCAGATCTATCCACTGCCGTTTATGCGATGGATGTATCCTGACAAGGGAAATTTTATTACGTTTGTGAGCAATATGCAGTCCCGCGGGTTTCTGCATCAGGTAAAGAAAGGATTCACCAAAGGAACGGATTTGCCCTTGGAGACCCTTTCAACTCTCTCCATTGTGCCGGGAGTGGATTTCTCGGATCACAGGTCTTTCTGGAAATTCGGATATAACGCCCTCATGGTGACTGATACCGCATTTTACAGAAACCCGCAGTATCATGGTGCAGGAGACGTCCCCGGCATACTTGACTATGCTCGCATGGCAGATGTTGTACGGGGGCTAAAGGCTGCAGTAGAACAGCTCGCAGGAAAGGACTAGACGCGGACCTTCATGCTCAGGGCATACACAAACACAAGGATTTCAGCCACTGCCCTGTACAGCTCAGGCGGTATTTCCTGATACAAATCCATCATCGAGAGAAACTCAACCAGTTCTTCGTCTTCCTGTATAGGGATACCGTGAGCCCTCGCAATTTCTATAATCTGCTCTGCTGCCCTGCCCTCCCCCTTGGCCACAAGTTTCGGTGCAGGGTCCTGTCTGTGCCTGTATTTAAGGGCTGCTGCCTTTCCGGTTTTTTTCACCATAGCTATATCTTCACATTAATTCCCTGGGCAGGCGCCTTCCCAAAGGCAATATTTTCTTTATGCCTGAAATTGATCGCCTTCAGTGGCAGCCCCTGCGAGGCGAACCTGCTTTCGAGGAGGTGCTTTTGAGACTGAATAAGGTCTTTCACATCACGCCTTTCCGTCCGGATCGTGACATAAAATGATTTATTCAGTACGGTAATGGAAATGGAGAGCCGGCCCAGGGCTTCAAGGTCCAGGTTGATATCACATACATATGATTGACTCCCCTTCCTCCTCTGTTTCCTGAACATAAACTCACCGTCTTTCAACCCGTCCCACAGGACAGGGAGAAAGGTATAAAACATGTCGTTAAGTCTTGAGGTAAGCTGAAAAAACTCGATCTCCTTTATAAATCTCTCAACCATGTTCGAGAGGTCGGTTACGTTATGTCCTGACTGCGTCAGCCTGGTGATAACATCCATGTCTTTCAGAAGGTGCGTCAACTTCAGGAGAAGAGACTTCAGGTCCCCTTCCGACCGGAGTGCAATGAGGCTGCGGAGCATCGATCCTGGATCTTTCAGTACCGCGATCTTCAGGCGGGTTTCAAAGGCCACGCCGGACGTCTCGACAAATGCCTTCAGCACCTTCCCATCTATCCGCGTTACATCCAGCATGAGCTTTTCAAGGCCCTTAAATTCGGGGATTGCCTCTTTCACCGGTTCCGGTAATGACTTGAGCGTACTGAGAAATTGATGAAATGCGGAATTGCCGGGCCGCGCATCCGATAACCGGGCAAGCATATTAAGGAACCTGACAGGGACGGCCTGCTGTGATGCAGCGGCTGCGCTCCGGATGCCGTCCACAAAACGCATCTCTATTTTTCCCTTTCCTCCGAGGACCTCAAGAAATACTTCCTGATTTTTCACCAGAGGGATGGCCGTGTCTGTCCGCATGATTGTCCCCCCCGCCTTTTCGACCGGACCGCCCTCCAGGAACAGGCGAAGCACGGCATCCCCCTTACCGGAGATACCTATGACTACCGCTTTTACTATTGTTCCGGGCTTTATGGAGAGGGACTTGTCAGTATTGCCGACTATCGTCAGCAGATTTCGAATACTGCCGGCAGTCAAAAGTTTTATATCGGGACGTCCTGAATCAGACAGCAGAGTTTCAAGTCGCGAGAGCTCCGGGAAGTTATTTTTAACGCTGCCGGGTAAAGACCTGATCATCTCCAGAAGCCGTTCCGCTTCCTCCACCTTCAGACCGGCACCCGCCGCACGCAGCATCAGACCAAGAAATTTTACAGGGAAAGGGAGTTTCAGGGTATCATCTGTTTTAAGATTCTCCCCAAGAAATTTGAACTGAATATTTCTCCTGTCTCCGATTATTTCAAGGAACACTGACTGCCCCTTTGTCAGCGGCACTTCAGAAGACGCCTTTATCGTACTCCC
>JAJRVB010000265.1 GCA_024277515.1 Nitrospirota bacterium
CTGTATCTGATCATTGAACGCCTCCTCAATATTCAAAAGCCATTTTAGTAAAATAATTATAGAACATTTGTTACAATCATATAAAAGCATATGGCCACAGATTGTCACGGATACTAAAAGAAAATAAAAATCCTGTTTATCATGTCTAAATAAATCCGTTCAAATCAGTGGCTGATTACCGTTTTAGGATAAAATGAAATGTTCCGGATTCCATACGCCTTGTTCCAGGCTTGCATTCATTCCTCTTCTTCTGCTCCTGATTTTTATGGTCTCAGGCTGTCAGAAGGTGGACAAGCCTGTCAGGGGAGAGGCAGGGTCCGGACCGATGGCAATTGTCATTGAAGGGGACCCTCCGGATTCACACACCCGGAACAGAACATCAGCAGGCAAGAAACTGGTCAATCCGTATACAAAAATACCTTTATTGGACGGACTCTTTAAAAGCAGGCTCAAAGGGCTTGATTACTGGAAGGCAAACCACCCGGTCCTCACAACAGGAACGCATGATCCGGCCCTTATTGCAGGGACAGATGAAGAAACGGAAGGATGTCTTGACTGCCATGATCAGGAAGTCTCCTGCAATAATTGCCATAGTTATGTAGGCGTCCGCCCTATTACCAAAAGTGAGCCGGCAAGTTGACTTTGGATATGACAGGCGTTTAAAATAAATATCAGTTGGAATCCAGCAGGAAAGCTTATCCAGTCTTTTCAATCCGGGAGACCCGGCAGAATTCCATGAGAGATGTCTGTTTCAGATTTGCGCCGTATGGTGCGCATACCGTCAATAAATTAAATATCTCAACGAGAGGAGGAAACAAATACAATGATTGATGTCCAGGTAAATACCGAAAAATGTGATGGCTGCGAAGAGTGTGTTAATCTCTGCCCGTCTGAAGTTTTTCAGCTGGCAGATGGCAAGTCAGATCCATACCAGGCCGACGAGTGCGCCAACTGTCTGACCTGTGTGGAGTCCTGTCCCCAGGAAGCTATCACCGTTACTGAAATGTAACATGAAGGCAATAAATCAAAAGGCGTTCCGGAATCCGGAACGCCTTTTTTGTTTTCGAGCTGAGTCACTGAACAGTCTTATGGCTTCTGGATAAATATCTCCCAGTAGCCTTTGTCCTCAATCTTGATCAACTCCATAGGGAATCCCTGCTTTTCACAATATTTCGGTATTGTGTCTTCAGCTGATGCCGGGGCATCACAGAGCACTTTCAGCAGTGTACCGTTTGGAGCCTTCTCTATCGTCTTTTTCGTAATTACGAGCGGGTATGGGCAGACCCTTCCCAGTACGTCCAGAGTCTGTGTAGGTTCTTGTGATTTTAAGTCAGCCATATTTCCTCCTAATAATTTATTGTCAGTTTAAAAGAAAAGGAGATGGTTCATTTCTTCCATCATCTTTGTTATCTCATCGTACGGCACCACTCTAACGTCCATGTCGCCGCCTATTTCATTTGCATCCATCACAATATCGCTTTCAGACAGTCCGAATTTCTCGAGGTCTTCTTTGCATACAAAAATATTAAGGTCGCAAAGCAGGCCCATCTTGACGTGTGATTCCGTGCTGTTGAGATCATAATTCTCAAGGGTCTTCTGGTCCTTTATGCAGTTTAAAACCCCGTCGCCTATAAAGGCAACGTCACATAAAACTTCATCGTCGTCATCAAGGTAAATTTCAACGCTCTGGGATGCAATCGCATGAGTGAGCGCGAGTTTCTGATTTTCACTCTTAAGTCCGGGCCTCTGTACAATGAATCCGAGTTTTGTAGTTGCCATTCTTATTCACCTCCTATATGAAGCATCCTGTCAGCATCAAACGCGCTGCCAAGGTACCAGTCCATGCTGAATCTCTTAACACCTTCCAGTGTGTTATTTTCATGATAACCCCTGGCCTCCGCACATGCCTCGCAGGCAGTTACATTGAGCCCCTTTGCCATCAACTCCTCCAGGGGCTTCTGGAGTGAAGAATAGTCCTTAAACGGCCTCTGGTCTTCTATGGATATCATCGTCCCGTTGCCCGAGACCCAGAGATCAACCTTATGTCCCTTTTCCAATGCCGCGGCAGAGAGCTTTACAGCAAAATCAAGGTTCGTTGATCCGACAAGCGAAGCAAAACAGCCAATTGTAAGTTTACCCATATCTGATTAACCTCCTATAACCAAGCAGTTTTATCGTATTCATTAAACATCAGGTCAACAATATCACCAAACGTGATGACCTTTACTTTGTCGTCGACGACATTCTCGGCTGTCAGTCCCCTTGATTCAAGGTCTTCCTTCAGCACATAATAATCAGCAGTGTAATTGAGGAGAGAGGATGAGTTCCCGTTTTCCTTTGTCGTGGCATGAAAGACCCCGTTCTGACAGAGAATAATGCCGAGTTTTTCTGGTTTCAGCCGGTCCAGAGTGTCTACAGTCATCTTGTAATCACTCACAAATGTAACTAATTTCATATACATACCTCCTGAAAGTGGAAATGTTTGGGGGTAAAGAAAGTCTATAAATTTTAATATGAAGTATGGTATTTGTCAAGAATGAATGAGGGTATAAATATTCCTTATAAAATAACAGCATCTGTACTTTACTCATTGAAACATTTACAATTTCAGCAGCAGAGGGTAATGCTGAATAAAACTTACAGGAGGGGATTATGAGGTATCCATTCAGAAATCTTGTATTTGAAGGCGGCGGGGTAAAAGGTATCGCCTATGTCGGGGCGATGGAGGTGCTGAAAAAAAAGGGGATACTCAAAAATATTGTCAGGGTAGGAGGGACATCGGCAGGGGCCATTAATGCCCTGTTATCAGGGCTTGGATATTCGAATGAAGAAACCATGCAGGTCCTCGGGTCACTTGATTTCAATAAATTTATGGACGACTCATGGGGTGTGGTACGGGACACGCATAGATTGATCAATGAATTTGGCTGGTACAGGGGGGATTTCTTCCGGGAATGGGCAGGAAAGCTGATAAAGAAAAAGACAGGGAATGCTGACACCACCTTTATTGATCTTTATAACCGGAAGGACAAAAAAGGATTCAGGGACATTTATGTGATCGGCACAAACCTGTCAACCGGATTTGCCGAGGTCTTTTCATGGGAGCATACGCCACGGACGCCCATTGCGGATGCAGTGAGGATCTCCATGTCCATTCCGCTTTTTTTTGCTGCAAAGAGGAGCCTCCGCGGAGATGTTTATGTAGATGGGGGAGTACTGGACAACTACCCGGTCAAGCTGTTTGACCGGGAAAAATATATTGAAGATGAGGTCCTGGGTATTCATTCACACGAGTCTGAATATTACAGGAAGCACAATGCCAAGCTGAAGAAGGAGGGCAGAAAACTCAGTCGATATGTATACAATAAGGAAACGCTGGGCTTCAGACTCGACTCCGCAAAAGAGATAGCAGTATTCAGGGACCAGGCGGAACCTGTGAGGCGTAATATAGATGATTTCTTCTCCTATGTCTGGGGCCTGATTGAGACAATACTTGAGGGGCAGTCGAGCCGCCACCTGCATGGTGATGACTGGCACCGTACCGTATACATTGACACCCTTGGCGTAAAGACGACCGAATTTGACCTCAGGGATTCAAAGAAACAGGCGCTCATCAGATCGGGAAGAAGGCATACAGAAAAATATTTTACCGGGTGGTATGACAATAAGTCCGA
>JAJRVB010000266.1 GCA_024277515.1 Nitrospirota bacterium
TGATATGTAAGCACGCCGACCGGTGCTATGTTTCCGATAATCTTCTCCCTGACAAATTTCACGGCCTCTACTGCAGGGGCCGCGGCAAGGCCGGACTTGCCGGTTTCCGGGTCGAGTATCTCTCCGCCATTGCTCAGTATATACTCCATCATGTTACAGACAAGTCCCTCATACTGCTTGAACTGGCCCGAAAACCCGGACAGCTCCACCCCTTCTCTCGCCTCTGCAGCCACAATCCACTCTGCATGACCAACCATATGCTGCCACGTTTGGGGCGGGGGGAGTTTATATTTATCCAGCAGGTCCTTGCGGTAATAGAGGATACCGCTGTCAATGAAAAGCGGGACTCCGTATATGTTCCCCTTAAAGGTGTTTGCCAGCACAGTCCCGTTCATAAATTTTTCCTGCTCAGGAAGAGGGAATATATCATCAAGCGGCATGGCCCAGCCTGCTGCTGCAAATTCAGGAGGCCAGATAACGTCCATTAAAAAGACATCCACGTCCTCGCTTTTGTTTTTCAGCTTCTGCGCAAGCAGGTCATGAAATGCAGTAGAGGAGTGAGGGCCGACCTCCCTGACCAGTTTAATGTCAGGGTGTTCCGACTGAAATATCCCCAGGATCTCGTCCCAAGCCTCAGGTATATTGGGCTTCCAGGTCACAAAGCGAAGCGTGGTCTTCCCCTCTTCCGCTTTTTCCGTGGTGCAGCCGCTAATGATAAATGAAAAAGCAATTATTAAACATACAACAATGCCCGTGCAATAAGACGTATAAGTTCTTTTCATATTGTATCCTCCATTTTAGGGTATAAGACAAATTATAATACAAAATCCTCTTTTGAGACCATAAACACCTTCCCGTGCTTCGCCTCCATTTGCTTTACACAATCTTTGTTTGTGTGATAGTATGAAGGTTCCTTGTTATATTAATCATTAATGAAGATTTTTTCTCATTTGAAGCACAAAAATTATGAAGATTGCGATCGGCATAGACATAGGCGGGACAAACACAAAGACAGTACTCGCCTCTGAAGACGGGGAGGCGCTCCTCAGCCACACTGATCCGACACCCGCTGTTACGGAAAAAGGTTCAGACAGGATTGAAGACAGGCTGGTTGCCAATTTAAATGCCATCCTCGATACACCCGCCGCAAAAAAAGTGGTTGAGAGCGCTTCTGAAATTGCCGGGATCGGGATCGGGATCGCCGGTCTGATTGACAGAAAAAACGGCAGGATCATCCAGTCTCCAAATATTTCCGCGGTAAATAACGTGCCTCTCAGGGGAATCTTCGAAAAGGAGTTCTCCCTGCCGGTAGTACTCGAAAATGATGCCAATGCCTACGCCTTTGGAGAAAAATGGATAGGCGCGGGAAAAGAGTTTGATAATTTCATCGTCCTCACGCTCGGCACCGGGCTTGGAGGCGGCCTCATCTACAAGGGCGCTCTCTATGAAGGTCCGGTTGAAGTAGGACATATGACCATCGTACCGAGCGGACGCTACTGTACATGCGGCAGTTACGGCTGTCTGGAATCATATGCATCGGGAAGGGCGATCGTGGACAGGGCGGTATCATCCCTCGAAAAAGGTACGGACAGCATGCTCGCAAAATGCTGTGAAGGTAATTTTTACAAGATTACCCCTGAAGTGGTATATGAGACGGCCCTTGAGGGAGACAACCTCAGCAGGGAAGTCTTCAGGGAAGTCGGGCAGTTTCTGGGTATCGGCATCGCCAACCTCATTAATATCCTGGGCCTCGAAGCGGTCATCATAGGCGGCGGCCTGATCGGCGGGTGGGACATGTTTATTGACGGGCTTTCCAGGGAAGCACATAAAAGGGCCTTCAAGCTCCTCTCAACGGATGTAAAGATCCTCAAGAGCACATTAACCAGGGACGGCGGCTCGATTGGCGCTGCCGGTCTGCTGTTCCATAGTATTGCGGGCAGGTCCGACGAAACACCCTCTTAAACTCATGCCTCGAAGTAACATCAGAAACTTTTCCATCATCGCTCACATTGACCACGGCAAATCCACAATTGCCGACCGCATTCTCGAATTGACGGGCGCTCTCTCTCAGAGAGAAATGACGACCAAACAGGTGCTGGACTCCATGGACCTCGAACAGGAACGCGGGATAACCATCAAGGCGCATGCCGTTACGCTGAATTACAGGGCCCGTAACGGGCATGACTACAAGCTGAACCTTATCGATACCCCGGGGCATGTTGATTTTTCGTACGAGGTGTCCCGCAGCCTTGCGTCGTGTGAAGGCGCCCTGCTGGTAGTTGACGCCTCTCAGGGTGTGGAGGCACAGACACTTGCAAATACTTATCTCGCGGTCGAACATGACCTTGAAATCATCCCTGTGATCAACAAGATCGACCTGCCGGGCGCGGAAATCGACCGGGTAAAGAAAGATATCGAAGAATCGATCGGCATTGACTGCAGTGATGTCGTGCTCACCTCAGCCAAGGAGGGCACCGGAATCCCTGAAATGCTTGAAGCCATAGTCAGCAAGGTGCCGCCCCCGAAATGCAATAAGGACCTTCCTTTAAAGGCCCTTATCTTCGATTCCTGGTTTGATAATTATCAGGGAGTAATAGTCCTTGTGAGGGTCTTTGACGGAGAAGTCAAAAAAGGGACAAAGATACTATTTATGGCAACCAAAGCAGTCTATGAGGTGCAGGAAGTAGGCATCTTTACGCCGAATAAAAAACAGGTCTCAAGCCTCAGGGCAGGCGAAGTCGGATATATAGGCGCAAGCATCCGTAATGTAGCGGATACAAAGGTGGGCGACACGCTCACAGATGCGGCACGGCCCGCGGCCGAGCCCTGCCCCGGTTACAAGGACATAAAACCCATGGTATTTTCCGGCCTGTATCCCATTGAGACCAACCAGTATGAGGACCTCAAGGACGCGCTCGAAAAACTCAGCCTCAATGACTCCTCTTTCAAGTTTGAAATGGAATCTTCAGCAGCCCTCGGATTTGGTTTCCGCTGCGGATTTCTCGGCCTGCTGCATATGGAGATAATCAAGGAGCGGCTCGAAAGGGAGTTCAATCTCATGCTCGTAAATACGGCCCCTACCGTTATTTACAAAGTAACCGGGACCAGCGGAGACATTATATATATCGACAGCCCTGCAAAACTGCCTGACAAGTATGACGTTATAGAAGAACCTTTCGTAAAGACAACTATCCTTGTCCCCGCAAAATTTATCGGAAACATCCTTGAGCTTTGCCAGGAAAAGCGCGGCACGCAGACAGATTTCGTCTATATAGGAAAAGACAGAATCATGGTCACATATGAATTTCCCCTTAATGAGATTTTGTGGGATTTTTATGATAAACTAAAGTCGTCATCGAGCGGCTATGCATCGATGGATTATGAATTTTTGGGGTACAGGGAATCCAAACTTATAAAACTTGATATCCTTATTAATGGTGAGCCTGTTGACGCCCTTTCGTTAATTGTGCACAGGGACAGGGCCCCGTATCAGGGAAGACAGATCGCTGAAAAACTGCGGCAGGTAATACCGAGGCAGCTTTTTGAAGTCATCATACAGGCTGCCATAGGGAGCAAGATTATTGCCCGTGAAACCATCA
>JAJRVB010000267.1 GCA_024277515.1 Nitrospirota bacterium
GGGCAGTTTTATTTATTCAGAGGATCTTGATTATGAGGACTATATTGATATGAGCGGAGGATATACGAGGTTTGCTGATGAAAAACATGTCTATGTCCTCAAGGTTGACGGAACAGCCAGGAAATTAAAGAAAGGGCGGTTTCAATGGAGTAAATCAAAGGACAGGTGGGAGCTGGCCGCATTCGGGGAAGAGCTGAAAGAGATTGAGCCTGGAGATACGATTGTCGTGCCGGAGAAACTGGGACGGATTGCCTGGCTGAGGGAAATCAAGGACATTTCGCAGATTCTGTATCAGATTGCAATAACAGCCGGCGTTGCGATCGCTATCTTCTGATATGTGCAAAAAGTGAATAAAGGATCGTGCCTTATCCGGTTTTTTACGGGCCTGTTATGTGTATGTTTAGCTGCCTTCTTTCCTTTTTCTCCCGTCTTTGCAGGAGATGAACCATTTACCTTTCCTTCCAACCGGGGTGAAACGGGTTTAATGGAAATTCCGACTGCGCGGATCATGAGGGAAGACAGTTACCGCGTGGGGTACACCCAGGTAAGACCGTACCGGTACTACTACGCCGCTATCAGCCCTTTCAGGCGGTTCGAAATCAATCTGAGAATAACTGAAGCGCTCGACAACCCCGCCTTTGAACAGTCAACAGGGAGAGATAAGGCGTTTGATTTCAGGTATCAGCTGTTATCGGAAGGCAGATACCTGCCCGCGTTCACTATCGGCTTCATGGACCCGCATGGGACACGGATATATCCATCGCAGTATATCGTAGCAAGCAAACAGATATACCCCTTTGACTTTACCGTCGGCTTTGGCAACGGCTGGTTCGGAAAAGAACCCCTTCCACCGCAGGGAGAAGGGATAAAACTGGAGATATTCAGCGATACAAAGGAGTGGCTCAGGCAATCCCAGGTCTTCTGGGGTGTTCAGTTTGCGCCTTCTGATAAATTTGCGCTTATGTTTGAATACAGTCCGATCAAATATCATAAGCAGATCAGGGACCCCGCGCAGAAAAACCATTTCAGAGATCCGGTTCGTTCAAAGTATAATTTCGGTATCAGGTACAAGCCGACAAAATGGTCGGAGATTGATCTGAGCTATCAGCGGGGCAGTGAAATCGGTCTTAACGCATCCATGGGATTTGAGATCGGGAATCCGCTCATCACGATATATGAGGCCCCTTACAGGGAAAACACTCTATATAGGAACAATCCCCTTTCTTAACGGATAACCTCTGCACTGTATTTTTCAGGCTTCAGCGATATACATGTGATTGCAGAGGGAAATGAACTCCGGATAGAGGCGGAAAATGAAAAATATTTTTACCCTGCAAAGGCTGTCGGCGTGGTCCTTGACATCATTGACCGGACAGCTCCTGACAGTATCGGACCGGTCCATATCCTCATTAAAGAAAACGGGGTCTTGCTCGTTGAAATGACTACGACCATGGCTGACATACATGAACTCTATTCCGGAAAATTCAATGCTCGTGCATTTCTTTACCTGTCCGGGATCAATACGGACATTTCGCTGAGGGGTGAACCCCCGGGGCGGCACAGGAAGCTCTTCAGGTATGGCATAAGACCATCGATAGAGACTTTTCTGAATGACCCGTCCGGTTTTTTTAAATACAGGCTCGGCCTCTCGGGCTGGCTGAGCTATTATCCATGGAAAGGGGCGACCCTTAACACTATGCTGGAGGGTTACCCTCTGAACAATATCTCAACTTCAAACGAGCCCCTGTCAATACCGGTACGAAGCGATATCGTGCTTTATAAAAAAGAAAAAGTATCATTGGGGCGTCTGCTCTTTGACCAGATATACAATTCAGGCCGGGGACTTTATGGAAAGGTTTCCGCCGGCCTGCTCGAGATTCAGTATGCCGGCATTGATGCAGAAGCGGCAATGCCGCTGTATGATGGGAGGATACTCATAGGGATAAGCGGCAGCGCGGTGAAAAAACGGGACCCTGACAGGCCGTTTCAGCTGAAAGAAGACCCGGTAAAAGATCTTTTCACTACAGCATTCTTTAATGCGCGTTTGAATATTCCGGAAGAAAACATTGCTATCGAGATCAAGGCAGGCAGGTTTCTTGCGGGGGACCCGGGGGTGCGCTTTACTCTGTCGAAGTTTATAAACGGTGTTATTATCAAGGCATGGTATTCCATTACGGATACATCTGATTTTACTGATCCGGTCAATGACGGGTATAATGATAAAGGCCTCAGTGTCTCGGTGCCGGTGAGAATGTTTACGGGTGCGGAATCGAAAACCGCTTA
The DNA here is from genome assembly GCA_024277515.1 of Nitrospirota bacterium. Classification (GTDB taxonomy): domain Bacteria; phylum Nitrospirota; class Thermodesulfovibrionia; order UBA6902; family UBA6902; genus JAJRVB01. Next base: position 2,284 of record JAJRVB010000267.1, read on the forward strand.
TCATTATTCCCTGACCCCGTGGACGCGGGACACAGGGCAGGATATTGAACATTTCGGGACGCTGTTTGATTTTATCGGGAGACATACAAAAATATTCATTGACAAAGACAGGAAAATGCTTTATAGATAAAAAGCTGTAGATCACAGGATACATAATATATATTACTGAAGAGGAGAAATCAGATGAAAAAAACAGTAGTCTTACTCGTGGTGTTGTCATTCATGACTTTTAATTCAGGATTCAGCTCTCCGGCATTTTCAGAGGATAAACAGATGCAGACAGGAGAAGTAGTCGAAAAAATAGAGGCGGAAGAAGTCGCCAAAGAACTGGCTGCCATGGCGGAAGGCGAGTATGTAAAGGGAGAAGCCGTGCCGGAGCTTGAGGGCGGGCAGGTGTCCCTGCCCATTATAGATGAAGAAAGCGGCAAGATACTTGGACATGTCATTGCTGACAAAGCGAAACTGGTCGCGGTCCTGAATGAGGCCGGACTGACCGAAGTAGCGGGCGCCCTGGCCGCGATGGAAGCCGGGGCAGCGGCTGGAGGGGCGGTAGCAGCCGGTATCAGCATGGGTACCATGACATGGGTAGCAATAGGTGTTGCTGCAGTAGCGGGTGTGGCTGCCCTTGCCGGCGGTGGAGGCGGCGGTGGTGGAAGCACAACCGAACACCGATAAATTTCTTGATGAAATCGGGAAGTGATCCCTTATGACCAGATGTATTGCGGTAATCTCTTTCTTTGTTTTGCTTGCATCATTACATGAAGTTCATGCTGCGGCATATGACGATTTCAGGTCATTGTCCCCCATTCTTGATTCAGCGGAACATTTTTTTATATCTTTAAAAAACAGGGAGTTCAGTTATGTATGGGAAGCATTATCAGAGAACTCCAGTGACACAATTATCAGTGATGTGTATAAGGCATCAAGCAGTATTAACGAAAATACCAGTAAAGAGGACATTGTCACTGACTTTAACCGCAGGGGAATGATCTTCACAAATTACTGGGACTCTTTCCGTAGATCATTTGATGCTGATATGATTCTGGAAGATAGTCAATGGGAAATGGGCCCTGTGACGAAAGAGAGTGCCGAGATTATAATTACTCATCAAAGGGCGCACAGCCCCACGACACTGACGATGCGCAAAGAAGATAATCTGTGGAAAATAGGCCTGGTCGAGACCTTCTGGCAGAGAAAGGCGGTCAGGCTGCTCCCCTTGATTTTCCGCTGACAGGGGGGATTGTTGTTAACTTCAGCTCAGACGCACTTTTTTCTTGCCGGTTAATGCAATATAATAAATAAACAGGCGAATAATGCCGAATAGTATTCAGGGGGTGTTTTGCCCCCGGAATAATACGATGAGAAACGAAAAGAGAAAATCAGACAGACAGGATGCCTTCCTTATTGTGGAATTCAAGCCGCTGCAGAGTTCCTCAGTGGGAGCGGTTGCCATAACGCGGGACCTTTCAGCAGAGGGATTCAGCATGGAAGCTCAAAACTTTGACTGCCAGTGCGGAGACATCCTCGAATTCAATTTAAAGCATTCCAGCCTCGATTTGTCCGTTTCAGCAACAGGAGAAATAGTCTGGAAGAACCATGCCTGGTATAAATATATGGTAGGGGTAAAACTCCTTGAAATTAGCGAAGCGCAGAAAAGCAGACTGATTGAACTAATGTCGGCGGTCGGTAATGCGGAAGGAGAACAGGATTTTGCAGACGAAGATAGTGAAGACATCCATGAAACTGATGATGAGGAACAGTCTGCTGAGCGGCCGGGCATCGAAAAGATAGATGAGTCCATACTGAATGCAGCGCGCATGGGCAGAAATGATATACCCCCTGAGGCAGAAATAGAGATTGAGCTCACTGACTCTGAACGATCGTTTGTAACCGGTGATGCTGTATCTGATGATAGTGTGGTTAAACAGGAGGCGGGCCCTTCCGCAAAAGGACCTGGGCAGGGCACTCTGCAGCCGGACAGAGGAAAAGAAACACGTTTGATGCGGAAAAGGCCGTACGCGAACAGTCACCGTTCGGACCGGCAGGTCAGATATGGAAAAAGGAAAATCTGGCTGTATGCCCCGCTGGTGATGATTGCCGCGGTTTTATTGGTGGTTGCGCTGCCTGTGATGATAAAGAAATTCAATGGCGCGCCGGATCAGAAGGCCCCGGCAATATTGCAACCGGCTGCAGACCCGGCAACTGACAGGAAAGATCTGCCGGCTGCGACTGCTCACATACCTGAGAAAAATGACCAGGCCCTGGATAAATTTGCCGGGCCTGCAGTCAGGCAGGACATAACCGGGGTGGAAAGTGAAAGGCCTGTCACAGATATTCCGGCGTTGAGGAAGGATAAAGTGAGCAGCGCGTCTCAGGAGCCAAAGAAGGAAAGCCGTCCTGCATCCGGATCAATGGTCACACATGATATTGCTCCGAAAGAGTTATCTGATAAAGAAAGTGAGCGGAACAGGGAGACCGTCCGGGAGGCTGGTGTCAAAAAAACGGAATCAGATGATATGGCAGCAGAGGGCATGGAACGCCCTGATGACAAAACAGCAGGTTACATCCCTGAAAGCCGGCAGATAGTACCGGATACAAACGGCGAAAAGATTACCATAACCGATTTAATAGCCAGGATTGATAAAACTTTGCAAGCGATGCCTGCTGAGGAGACCGGTAAGGTTAGTTCAGATAAAGTGCCTGTGCAAAGTGAAAAGATCTGGAAGGCCAAACCTGTGCTTAGAAAGAAGGAGCCTGTAAAGGCACCGGCAACGGACATATATGCTTCAGTGGCGGCCCCTGTTGAGTCTGTCAAAACAGAACAGGCCCTGTTCTCCGGAAAAAACAGAGAGATTCAGCCTGAGAGCGGGACTGAAGACGCTGCCGGAAGCAACCTGACCGCGCGTTTGGACAGTACCGTCAAAACCGTGCCTCCTCCGGCTGGCCCCGGGAAGCCTGTGGAGCAGGAGGCGGCTTCAGCGGACCTGAAGAGTGAAAAAATTGAGACAGTTGTTAATAGTGAAAACAATCGCGTACCGGCTGTTCAGGATAAAGAGGAGACAAAGAAACCGGTTGTAGCATCAGATACCTTGAGCGTAAAGCTGGCAGTCAGTCAAAAAGCGAAGACCACGGGAAGTGCGGGCAAATCCGATCTGTCTGCCGGTGAGCAAAAGTTTCCCAAAATAGCTCTGCTTCTGAACCGCAGCAAGCTTGAGAAAATCAAACAATTGCGGGCGGCAAAGAGCGGCCGGGCTTCCGGCGCCAATGTATCTCGGGGATGGGAAAACATAGGCAGTATTGGGAGCGGGACCGACCTTTTTATAAAAACAGATAGTATTTCATATCCAGCCGAGCATGTTGTCCAGTTATCAATGAGGGCCTTTGTTGACAATAAGCAGTTTATAGATCTGCTTGAAATCGACTGTCTGGAGAACAAGCTCCGCATTCTTGGGAAGCAGAAGCACGATAATCCTGTTTTGTCAGCCTATTCACGTGAATGGCGGGCAGTGGTCCCTGAGAGTGCGGTCATATACAAGTCCGCATGTTCCAGGCCCAGGTAGCCGCAGATTCCCTATATCTCTTTAACGAACTTATTCCCCCGAGCCCTTTAGAACTTTGTGTAATGTATCACTTAATTTTTCAGGAGTGTAAGGCTTTGATAGTACATCCCTGAAGCCGTATGCGCTGAAATTTGCCATAACGGGATCACCTGAATAACCACTCGAGACGATTGCTATAACGCCCGGATCTTCTTCACGGAGTCTCTTTATAGTTTCTTCACCTCCCATCCCTCCCGGAATGGTTAAATCCATAATTACGACATCAAAGGGACGGGATGATTTCATGGCTTTCTTATACTTTTCTATAGCTTCAGCGCCTTCTTGCGCAAAATCTGTTTCATATCCAATGGTTATCAATGTCTCACCTATACTGTTTCTCACCATTTCATCATCATCCATTATCAGTATCCTCCCCTCTCCTGCAATATGCCTCTTTTCGGAAGGTTTTTCTTCGGTAATGTGTTTTTCAGAGGCAGGGAGATATATTATGAAGGTTGTTCCAACACCCCCTTCTGATTCTACCGAGATATGTCCATTATGATTTTTAATTATTGAATAGCTGACGGCAAGTCCTAGTCCGCTGCCCTTTTGCTTTGTTGTGAAATAGGGGTCAAACACCTTTTGCAGATGTTCTTCTGATATGCCAATCCCCTTATCCGTAATGGTTATCTTTATATATCTCCCCTCCTGCAAGGGCATACCTGTTTCTTCTCCAAGAATTGTATTCTCAGCATTTATTTGCACTATACCACCCTCCGGCATGGACTGGTCGGCATTTGTGATTATGTTGTGTATTACCTGATTAATCTGTCCTTCGTCAGCATCAACCGGCCAAAGATTGTCTGTTATAGATAATGCACATGTGACATTGGATCCACTGAGTGCAAAACCGGCTTAATCCTTAATTACTCCTGCCAAGGACATTATTCTTTTAACAGGTGCTCCTCCCCTGGAAAAGGTAAGCAACTGGAGGGTCAAAGCCCCTGCTTTTTTTAATGCCTTCTCAGCAGTTTCCAGTCGTTCAAAGGCTTTATGTCCAGGATCCAAATACTTCTTCGAGAGGTAAATATTGTTCAGAACGGCAGTAATCAGATTATTAAAATCATGGGCTATACCTCCGGCAAGCATTCCCACTGATTCAAGTTTTTGACTTCTTAGAAGTTCTTTCTCCAGTCTTTTCTGATCGGTAATGTCACGCCCGATAGATTGATATTCAGTTACTTCACCACGATCATTAAACAATGCCCTGTCAGTCCAGAGTTGCCAGCGCAATCTCTTATCCGGTGCAATTGCCTGGCGTTCATACGTAACCATGGGATTTTCTTTTCTGAGGGACAAGTAATGATTTCTTATTTTTTCTTGATCACCCTCCGGAATGAATTGGAAAAAGTTCTGCATTATTAATTCTTCGCTTCTTTTGTTGAAGTATCTGCAGTATTCTTTGTTTACGAAAGTCAGTGTTCCATCCTTCAAAAATCGACAAATCATCGCCGGCATGTCTTCCACAACTGCACGATACCTCTGTTAACTTTCCCGCAACTCTTTTTCCGCCTGTTTACGCTCCGTTATGTCGCGGACATACTCGATTACATATGTAAGCCGGCCTGTTAGCTCATCAACTACCGGAAAAGTGTAAAGGTCCAACCATCCAACGATTTCTCCATCCAGGCTTCTTTTAGGAACGAGTTCATAGTCGGCCTTATGCGTTTTGAGAGTCCTGAGGGTTGGGCATAATTCACAATGCCCCTTTTTCTTGTGATATGCTTTATAACATTTCTTGCCTACAAGAGGCATTTCGTGTGCATACCAACGTTCCATAGCCGGATTAACACGGACAATATTTAACTCTTTGTCCAGGATACTGATTCCATCCTGTATGCTGGTGAAAATATTAGTCAGAAAACGCTCTTTTTCTTTAAGCTCCTTCTCCGCCTTCTTGCGCTCGGAGATGTCTCTTACAACCTCAATGACCGCAATGATTTTTCCTGTTTTATCTCTTAATGGTGATGACGTAATTTCAACATATATTGTTCCTCTGTCAGTAGGTGCAGTCCTTTCTTTTGTGTAAGTGCCGGCATTTTCCCAGGTCATTGCCACTGGACAGTCTTCACATACATGGTCTCTCCGTTCGTATGCCCGATAACAATACTCTCCAACATGATTTCCTATAAGGTCTTTATGAACCTGATTCTGGTATAAAACCTGAAAATCGATGTTTTGAATACTTATGGCATCACCTATAGCTCCAAGCATTCCTTGTTCTTCAATTTCTTTGATAAGCTGTTCAGCGGATTGATCGTGTTTCATTTTGTGCTCAAGTATTTAAACTTATGTCTCATTAATGTATTTGTGTTAATCGACGTATTAGCAGTGTATTTTAAAGTCTTATTCATAATGTAACTGTATAATATCACCCGATTAAAAATTAAATCTACAGTGAGAAGCGGCAGGAAGCGGTAAGATTTGAACATTTTATTGTAGATGTATCTTGCATGCTTTAATACAATAATGTTATTTTGTAGGAAATAATCAGCTGACAAGCCGGATCTGTATCTTCCATGAACCACTTAAGCAGCGTAATAATTAATAACGGGGTGGATAATGAGCGCTGAGGTGAAAATTTATAAAATCAAGGAATTTATCCGCTTAACCAGAAAGGGGACGATTGATCTGGATCGATCTATCAGGACAGTACATGAACTTGCTGCTACTGCTTCTTTCCATGCTGACTGCAATATTCTGATTGACTCCAGGGAAACAGTGGTCACTGTACCGGATATGAAGGATTTATTTGAAATAACCCTCGAAGTTGCCCGCTTTAAATCGGTCTTTAAAAATAAAATCGCTAATGTCATACCAAATGATGAAGAGAGAATATCTACAGCAAATAAATTTCAGGCATGTATGAATTTAAAAGATTTTGAGTATAAATTTTTTACTGATTTTGAAGGCGCTATTGAATGGCTTTCGGATACATCACTCTTAAATACAAATGACATTTCACCATTGTGCGAAGACTGACAGCCTGTTATCAAGAAAACTTCAATATTTAAATTTTGGATTTTAGTTCTATATTGTCCTGAATTCCAGAGAGTCGCTTAAATGGAGACACCCCCGATAATAAAGCCGTTAAAATGCAGGATGAGCTTTGGCCGGCCCAATGACGATACACTGCTCGTTCAAATTGCAGGGAATTGTAAAATCGGGGAGGGGCTGCCGTCGGACGAAGAAGTACGGAAACAGGTCAAATCCGACCCCCGTATTAAGCGGATAAGCTTTGATACGAAGGACCTTGCCGGATGGGACAGCGGATTGTTGACGTTTCTGATCAAAGTCGTTGATCAATGCTCGCAAAATAATATCCATGCCGAGAAGGAGGGACTCCCACGGGGGGTTCAGCGTCTTCTGGCCCTTGCCTCTGCCGTTCCGGAGAGGGAGGGTGCCCGAAGGGAATCCGTGCGCGCTCCTTTTCTGGAACAGGTGGGTCAGGCTGCAATTGATTTCTGGCATTCAACGCTTGAAATGCTGGACTTTATAGGTCATGCCTTCATAGCGTTTATTAAATTATTGCGGGGCAAGGCACGGTACCGTCGTTCTGAATTATTCATGATCATTCAGGAGAGCGGGGCAGAGGCATTCTTTATCGTCTCGCTCATCAGTTTGCTGGTGGGGCTTATTCTTGCATTTGTGGGTGCAATCCAGCTGAAAATGTTCGGCGCCCAGATTTACGTGGCAGACCTGGTGGGAATCGCCATGGTGCGGGTTATGGGCGCCATCATGACAGGGATTATTATGGCCGGCCGTACAGGGGCCGCCTTTGCCGCGCAGCTCGGCACAATGCAGGTCAATGAAGAGATCGACGCACTGAAGACCATGGGTATTTCACCGATGGAATTTCTGGTGCTCCCGCGTATGCTTGCCCTCATGCTTATGATGCCTCTTCTCTGTATATATGCGGACCTGATGGGAATCCTGGGAGGCATGCTCGTTGGGGTCACCATGCTGGACTTAAGTGTAGTGGAGTACTATGTTGAAACCAGGCAGGCTATCAGCCTGAATAATTTATGGATAGGCCTGTTCCACAGTGTTGTCTTTGGCGTACTTGTGGCCCTGGCCGGATGCCTGAGGGGAATGCAGTGCGGACGAAGCGCTTCAGCGGTTGGAAATGCAACTACCTCCGCTGTGGTTACAGGAATTGTGAGTATAATAGTTGCAACCGCAATAATTACCCTTATATGCCAGGTATTAGGTATTTAGAATTTAAAACATGAAAGAACCGGGACCACATATCGCGATACAGGACCTCACTATGGCATTCGGGAGTTTTGTAGTCCAGCGTGATCTTACATTCACGATCAACAAGGGTGACATCTTCATCATCATGGGCGGAAGCGGATGTGGAAAGAGCACCCTTCTCCGGCATATGATCGGGCTTCAGAGACCGGCACGCGGCCGGGTGCTTTATGAAGGCAGGAGTTTCTGGGATGCAGAACCGGAGGAACAGGATCTGATGAAAAGACGGTTGGGAATCCTCTACCAGAGCGGCGCCCTGTGGAGTTCCATGACCCTTGCAGAAAATGTTTCCCTTCCGCTTGAAGAATATACTGAACTGACCAAAGACCGGATTAAGGAGCTGGTATCGCTAAAACTTTCACTGGTCGGTCTGGCAGGTTTTGAGGATTACTATCCTTCCGAAATCAGCGGGGGGATGAAAAAACGTGCCGCTCTGGCCCGGGCCATGGCCCTGGACCCTGATATACTGCTTTTTGATGAACCTTCAGCAGGACTTGACCCAATAAGCGCCCATCTGCTTGATAACCTGATTCTTGAATTGCGGGACAGTCTTGGCGCCACAATTATAATAGTAACTCATGAACTGGCGAGCATCTTTGCAATTGCAAATAATTCTGTCTTTCTTGACCCGGAAACAAGGACAATGATAGCAGCCGGCGACCCAGGGAAACTGCTTGCCGAGTCGCAGGACCCGAAAGTCCGTAAATTTTTGACGAGGGGCAGGGAGGCCGGCCATGTTAAATGACCTGCAATATTTTATGCGTCGAATTTGTTTTGTCGGTTATACAAAAAATGGAGA
>JAJRVB010000268.1 GCA_024277515.1 Nitrospirota bacterium
ACCAAAGATCAAAATTAAGGAGAATTATTTATATGATAAAAACCCTTCCATAATTTTGATTTTTTATTTTTAATATTTTATCTTTTGTTGCCTGCTATTATTACCCGTAACTGAATCGTTACTTCCGGGCATTTGTAAATGAGAAGCAAAATATGGTTAAATATTCATCTTATGAAAAATATCTACCTGATCGATGTGACAAACAGGGATGGCGTTCAGACTTCCCGCATCCTCTTGAGCAAGCTCGCAAAGACCATGATTAATGTCTATCTTGATGAAATGGGCATCTATCAGAGCGAGATGGGTTTTCCCACTCTCAAGCATGAAGTGAACTATATTAACGCAAATCTTGCGCTTGCGGAAAAGGGTGTGTTCAAAACCCTGCATCTTGAAGGCTGGTGCAGGGCCGTGCCGGAAGATATTGAGCTCACCTTCAAAAACTGTCCGGGTATCAAGCATCTGAATATCTCGATTTCTACATCTGATATCATGATTGAAGGCAAGTTTCAGGGCAGAAAGACATGGAAAGATGTCTTGCACTCGATGGTTGAAGCCCTGAAGGTTGCAAAATCTCTCGGTGCGGAGACTGTCGGGGTCAATGCAGAGGATGCTTCACGCACAGAAACCGGAAAGCTTATTGAATTTGCATTGGCAGCAAAGGAAAATGGCGCGGACCGTTTCCGCTATTGTGATACGCTCGGCGCTGACGACCCGATAACTATTTATGAGAAGATCAAGACCATTGCTGATGCATCCGCATTCCCGCTCGAGATGCACTGCCATAATGACCTTGGCATGGCTGAGGCTGTTTCTCTGGCCGGGGCGCAGGGCGCTATTGAAAAAGGCCTCGACTGCTATATCAATACAACCATAAACGGCTACGGTGAGAGGGCGGGAAACTGTGATCTTGTTTCCATTATTCTCGCCCTGCAGTACGCGCACGGTTTTGAAGACAAGGTACATCTGGAAGACGGTGTGGACCTGAAAAAGGCGTGGAAACTTGCCCGGTATACATCATATGCCTTTGATATTCCCATCCCCATAAAACAGGTGGGCGTAGGCGCCAATGCCTTTGCTCATGAATCCGGCATACACGCGGACGGGGCCCTCAAAGACAGGCGTAACTATGAGCTGTACGACCCTGAAGATGTCGGCCGGGGAGAGCCCGAACTGCTCCAGACGGGCCGGGTCATCACCACAGGTGAGTATGGAGGGCTTAAAGGGTTCCGGCATGTGTATGACGAGCTGGGGATCCATTTTCATAATGACAGGGAAGCAAGAAAGATACTTGAGCTGGTCCAGTATGCAAATTTACATACTCAGAAACCCCTGACGGATGATGAACTCAGGTTTATCGCGGAACATCCTGCCGAGGTATCCAAAATGCTGACAGTAAGCGTGAGGTACCGGTAATGTACAGGATAACGCTCATTCCCGGAGACGGGACCGGGCCGGAAATAACAGAGGCGACCAGACGGGTCCTTGAGGCGACCGGGGTTGCTTTTGAATGGGACCTGCAGGACGCCGGCGAGGATGTGTATCATCAGGAAGGGACCCCTCTGCCTGAACGTGTGCTTGAGTCGATAAAGAAGAATAAGGTTGCGATCAAGGGGCCCATTACGACCCCGGTCGGTACCGGATTCAGGAGTGTGAACGTAACGCTGAGACAGACGCTTGATCTCTTCAGCTGTGTCCGTCCATGCAAAACCTACAAGGGCGCCAGGACGCGATATGACAATATCGATCTTGTCATATTCAGGGAAAACACGGAAGACCTTTACGCGGGGATAGAGTATCAGAAGGACTCGGACGGGGCCAGGGCCGTTATCAGCCTGGTCGAAAAATATTCGGAGCGGACCATCCGGCAGGATTCCGGGATTAGTATTAAACCGATTTCCGTTTTCGGCACAGAGCGTATCGTGCGTGCAGCCTTTGAATATGCGCGTGCAAATAAAAGACGGAAGGTCACTTCCGTGCATAAGGCAAATATAATGAAGTTCTCCGACGGCCTGTTTCTTGAAGTATCCCGGGAAGTGGCAAAAGATTATCCTGATATTGAATTTGAAGATAAAATCATTGATAATATGTGTATGCAGCTTGTGCAAAAGCCTGAACTCTATGACATACTTGTCCTGCCGAACCTGTACGGGGACATTGTATCCGACCTTGCCGCAGGACTGGTAGGCGGACTTGGTATTGCACCAGGCGCGAACATCGGGAGTGAATGTTCCGTGTTTGAGGCGACGCATGGAAGCGCTCCCAAATACAAGGGACAGAACAAGGTAAATCCACTTGCAATGATACTCAGCGGTGTCATGATGCTGAGACATCTTGGTGAGACTGAAGCAGCGGACAGACTTGATAACGCTGCTGCTTCGGTAGTCAGAGAAGGAAAAGATGTCACGTACGACATGAAGCCGGTTCCTGATGATCCGACAGCCGCAACCACATCGGGTATGGCGGATGCCATCATTGCGCATATGTCTAACTGATCCATGGACTCCGGCCTTTTAAGTATTTTCATAATAACAATATGCATTATCTTTATAGCCCTTCTTTCGAGCTCTGAAGTTGCCTTTATATCCCTGAACAGGATCCGACTCAGGCACCTTGTTGAAAAAGGCGACAGCAATGCCAAAATTGCCCAGAAAATACGTGATGAACATGACAAGCTCTTCAGCGCGGTCATACTCTCCGGAAACCTCTGTACTGTCCTCGCCACTTCCGTGGGCACGGCATTCGCAATCAGCATCCTCGGAGAAGACTACGGCATAATCGTCGCGACAATCGCCATGACCGTCCTGACCGTGGTGTTCGGGGAACTTGCCCCAAAGACCTTTGCCGTTACCAATGCGGAAAAGATATCCCTTGCCATTGCCCGGCCCATAGAGATTTATATCAAGCTCATCTCCCCCCTTGTCTTTGTTTTTAACAAGGCATCAAATTTCATTATCCAGCTGTTCGGCGGCGAGGTGCAGCCTGCGCCCCAGCTTTTGACGGAAGAGGAAATGAAGGCCATGATAAAAATCGGTGAATAAGAGGGCACGATTGAGAAGGAAGAAAAGGAAATGCTGCACAATGTCTTTGCCTTTGGTGACAAGAAGGTTACAGAGGCGATGGTGCCGCGGACCGAGATCGTTGCAATTTCGGAGGATGCGGTGGTGGCTGATGTCCTTTCTCTTGTATCGGACGAAGGGTATTCCCGTTATCCCGTGATCAAAGAAACGATGGACAACATAAACGGGGTCCTGTATGTAAAGGACATAATAAGAAAAATGGCCAAGGAAGATGTCCCTTCAGAGACACCGATAAGGAATTTTGTTCGGGACGCATATTATATACCTGAAAGCAAAATGGTTACCGCGCTTCTTGACGATATGCAGAAAAACAAATTCCAGATCGCGGTGGTTGTGGATGAGCACGGGGGGACTGCGGGGCTGATAACCCTGGAAGACATTATGGAAGAGATTGTGGGAGGACTTCAGGATGAATTTGAGGCGATTGAAGCGGAAAAAGAGGTGGAAATCCTTGATGAACGCACCTTTGTGGTTAACGGCTCAACCGGCATAGATGAAATTAATGAACTGATCGGGACTGATATTGACGATGAAGAGTTCCATACGATCGGCGGCTTTCTCTTCGGACTCTTCGGGCACCTCCCAAAGACAGGAGAACAGCTGCGGTATCACGACCTCCGTTTTCTCATCCTCGAAATGGACGGCAAGAAAATAGAGAAGATCAAGATCACGAAAATATAACAGACAAGCAGACAGTGGTCAGTAGACAGTAGTCAGTGGTAAAGACCTGCAGAAATTCCTGTCTACTGACTACTGTATACTGTATACTGTTTTTTAAAGTATTCCCTTTGTTGAGGGGACCCCTTTTGACTTTCCATGGATTTCTACTGCTGCATGCAGTGCCCTGCCGAAACCCTTGAAAATGGATTCAAGTATGTGGTGTGCGTCCCTGCCGTACTCGAGATTTATGTGGAGGTTGATTCCCGCATTATTTGAGAGCGCCCTGAAGAAGTCCTCAAACAGTGATACAGGGATGTCCTGTATCTGGTTATTGCCCTTGGGGAACTTGACCCTGTAGACAAGATACGGCCTCCCGCTGAGGTCCAGTACGACCTGAGAGAGACTCTCATCCATCGGGGTTGCTGCCTCGCCATACCGCCTGATCTGCATCTTTCCGCCAAGGGCCTTGTTGATCGCCTCGCCAAGCACGATGCCTATATCTTCAATCAGGTGGTGATAATCGACCTCAATGTCCCCTTTTGCCTGGACATCGAGATCCAGGTGCCCATGCCTGGACATGAGACTGAGCATGTGGTCTACAAAAGGGATGGATGAATTAACTTTATACGTGCCTTTGCCGTCAAGATTTATACTTATCTTTACATCGGTCTCTTTTGTCTTCCTGGTTACCCTGGCTTTTCTGGCCATTTAAACTCCTCTTATATTTCCCTCTTTGCCAAAGAGGGGGAATAGATTTCGATGCCCCGCCTTATGGCGTGGAGCTTCATTATTAGATAATATCACAAACTTGCTTTCAGTGCCTTTAAAAAAAATTCGTTTCCCGCCGGCGTCCCGACAGAGACCCTCAGACAGCCTCTGGCTGCTCCCTGCATGTCCCTGATCAGGACCCCATTTCTGACAAGGTTTCTGTAGGTCCTGTCCGCATTTCTCACCCTGAA
>JAJRVB010000269.1 GCA_024277515.1 Nitrospirota bacterium
CCCACCGCAAAACATGCGGCCTATTCTGCAAATAACATTAAGGCAAAGTGAAGCGAGAGCCTTTCTTAAGGAGTCTGCGGTTGTTTACGTATGTCAGTGCTTATTCACCTCTTATTACTCAAAAAACAGATCTCGGGACATACGTCTCAACAGCAGAGGAATTATTGTGAATTGTATTTTACCGTGGGTACGCACAGTTGCAATCACAATTGCAATAAGCGTTCTGTTCGTAGCCGCCCGGACAAGTGAAGGCGCCGAGCCGGTTGTTATAGGGGTATTGCACTGGGAGGGATTTGCCTATTCGACGATGATGAAAAATTCTCACAATATGGCATTGGAGGCCATAAACAGAGAGGGAGGAATCAAAGGCAGTCCCCTTAAGCTGATATATGCGGATGATCAGGGGGACCGGAAGGCCGGAGAGAAGGCGGTAAGGGATCTGGTTCAGGAAAATAAAGCGGTTATGCTGGTCGGCGGTTATGCGAGCAGTAATACGGTATATACAGCAGGCATTGCCGAAAAACTGAACATCCCTTTTTTGATATCCACTGCCGCTGACGACAGGATCACCCAAAGAAACTGGAAAAATATCTACAGGCTGAATCAACCGGCAAAGGAATATGCAAAAGGGGTAGAAGAGCTGTTACTGAAAAAAGTGAGACCTGCTTCCATGGCAATTGTATACGAAAACAGCCCGTATGGCACCGGAGGGGCGTTGAGGATGATGTGGTTTTGCAGAGAGCATGATATAGAAATACGCAAGATCATTCCCTATCATAAAGAAAGAGAGAGTGAAGCATACTACGAAAAGCTCCTTCTGCCTTTGCAGGAAGACCCTCCGGATGTGATCTATATGGTTTCTTATCTCAAAGATGCCGTGTCACTGGTAAAAAAGATCCGGGCATTAAAAATAAACTCTTACCTTATTGGGGGAGCGGGAGGGTTTACATCACCTGAATTTATCACGATGGCAGGAAACACCGCTGATAGTCTGCTTACAGCAACACTATGGACACCCCAGTTGCCGTATCCCGGTACAAAAGCGTATTACGACTCATATATCAGGAAACATACAACTCCTCCTGATTACCATGGAGCAGAGGCATATTCTGTACTGCTTGCTGCAGCTGATGCCTTGAGGCGGGCAAGATCGTTTCGCCCTGAAGATATCCGTGATGCACTCGATAAAACCGATCTGCAAACCCCTTTCGGGCGTGTCAACTTCAAAACGTATGGGAACTTCGAACGTCAGAACCGCCTGCCGACTATGGTTCTTCAGATCATTAATGGCAAATTCGAATCCGTATGGCCGGGCAATAACGCAACATCAAAGTTTGTAACGAACCCGGACATACAGGATGCAGGAGGCAGATAGTATGATTGTTTGCACAACACTTTTGCATTATGCAAAGACATTTTATCGTGAGGAAAGGAGGGCGGATTTGCAGTATGCAGAGGCATTGACTGTCTGATTACAGTCCATGCTAGATCAACTTTTCAAATAGCAGTATGAATCACAAAACAAAGGAGAAAACAATAATGAAAAACAAACTTTTTGTCGTTTTTGTTGTTATCTGTGCGCTCCTCTTTGCGGGAGTTGCATTCAACACGGATGTCATTGCCAAAAAGAGAGTCGTATTTGGCGGAGGACCGGCTGGCGGCACGTTCCAGGTAGTTGCAAATGCAATACAGACGTACAAGCCGGTTAAAAACATAACGGGATTCACCGTAAAGGCACAGTCATCAGCCGGTTCCGTAGAGAACTTGCGGAAAGTAAATAAAGGGAAGCACCAATTCTCGGTTGTGTATTCAGGCCATGTGTATCTGGGAAGAAACGGGATGATGAAAAATGATCCCAAGAAATACGAAGACGTACTGGCAGTAGCTTATCTGTATGGTGCCCCTGCCCAGCTCGTAGTCAGGAAGGGTTCCGGAATCAAGAGCACAAAAGACCTGGTTGGTAAAAAAGTCGGCGTAGGTAATGCAGGTTCCGGAGCATTCGCCAATGCTGAGATGTTCTTTACCCATCTCGGGATCTGGGACAAGATCGAAAGAAACGCGATGGGATACAACGATGCGGCCCAGGCATTCGGCAACAATCAACTTGACGCGTTCTGGCTGTTTACTGCCTTCCCGAGCGGCGCGGTCATTATGGCGGCACAGACCAATGACATCGCCCTCATTGACCTGGGGAAAGACGCGGAAGACAACGGTTATTTCAAGAAATACCCCTACTTTGGAAAGCTGACGGTCCCGGCCGGTACGTATAAGGGTGTAGACTCCGACACTCCGTCATTCTTTGATTCAACACTCTGGGTAGCGAACTCCAAGGTGTCCGATGACGTTGTTTATGAGCTGCTTTCAAAGATTTTTACCGATGAAGGGCTTGCCCATATGGTAAGCCAGAAAAAGACCTTTAAGGCAATGAAGGTTAAAGATGGTGTAAAAGGCATAGTCACCCCCCTTCATCCCGGCGCTGAGAAGTTCTGGAGAGAAAAGGGTGTTATAAAATAATACCTGAAACCGCAGGGGCGGGTTTGAAACCCGCCCCTGCAGATTGAAGAGGGAACATGTTTGAAAAATTAAATAAAGTCGAAAAAATAATATTTGATACCTGTTCCATTATACTTGTCCTTTTTTACTCTTACTCCGCTGTGCTGCAACCGGCAGCAACACAGTATCACAGAGGGATATATGTTGTCTTAACCTATGTTCTCGTTTTTTTAATCTATCAGTCAAAATCCCGCATCATGAGGGTTATAGACTATGTGCTGATGATGCTTTCTATCGTGAGTATCGGATACTGGATATTGAATTTTGAGGCTATAAACTATCGCACCGGTGCAGAGACACAGCTTGATATGGTAATGGCAGTAATCGGTGTTCTTATCGGTATCGAACTGGCCAGGAGGGTGGTTGGAACTGTTTTTGTAATACTGGGAACCCTGCTGCTGTTATATGGTGTCTATGGTGACTATATGCCTGACCTGATCTCTCATGCAGGGGATACATTCCCGGAATTATGCATCAGCATCTTCTATAAAAGCGACGGCATATTCGGGATCATGGCCAATGTCCTGGCAACCTATGTGCTTCTTTTTGTTATATTCGGGGCTTTTCTCGAAAAATGCGGCGCCGAGAAATTTTTCATCGATTGGCCCCTGGCTGCTGTCGGTCATAAGACCGGAGGACCGGGCAAGGTGTCTGTTATAGCAAGCGGCCTTTTCGGTTCCATATCAGGGAGCGCGATTGCAAACACGGTTTCCACCGGTGCCTTCACCATTCCAATGATGAAGAAGGCTGGTTTCAAACCACACGTAGCCGGCGGAATTGAACCGGCTGCGTCCATCGGTGGAATGTTTATGCCGCCCATTATGGGAGCAGGCGGATTTATCATGGCGGAACTGACGGGTTTGCCCTACTCAAAAATCATGCTTGTTGCCATATTCCCCGCTATCATGTATTTCTACAGTGTCTACCTGATGGTGCATTTTTACGCGAAAAAGAACAATATTGTAGGAGCAAAATCGGGACAAAGCGCCATGGAGATATTAAAAAAAGAATGGTTTTATGCTCTGCCGCTTATCGTGATCACCATTTTTATGCTGAGTGGATATTCACCAGCATATTCGGCAATACTGGGCATTGTCACCTGCCTGGTTATCAGCTGGTTCAGGAAAGACACACGTATTGACCTGAAACGCTTTGTTGAAGCATCCAGGGCCGGTACGGAAAGCAGTCTCAAGATCGGAGCCGTTGTAGGTGTTATCGGCATTATCATTGGTGTGCTCACATACAGCGGACTGATGCTTACCATTGCCGACATCGTGATTGAGCTTGCAGGGGGAAGACTGTTTCTGACTATTCTCCTGATCGCCCTCGTCTCTCTCGTGCTCGGGATGGGGGTCCCTGTTACGGCCGCATACCTCATCACAGCCGTTGTCGCGGTCCCGGCCCTGACTCATCTCGGGGTAAATGAAATTGCGGCCCATATGATCGTTTACTGGCTGTCGCAGGATTCAAACATTACACCGCCTGTATGCATTGCTGCCTTTGCCGGCGCAACCATTGCAAAGGCCAATATGTGGAAGACTGCTTTCTCGGCCTTTAAATTCGCAAAATTCCTGTACTTAGGCGCATTTTTGTTCGGCTATGTTCCGGGCTTTACTTTGAACGGCAGCACTATGGACATTGTAAAAGCCTTTGCGCTTATCATTATCGGCACTTATGGCTACAGCTGGATTTTAAGCGGCATCTGGATGCCACACTTTAAAAAGTCTTCCGCGTAATAAATATATAGGGGTACGGCAGGCCCTGCCCTGACAACTTAGAAAAGGCAAAAAAATGATAAAAAAAGTCCCCGCAAAAATCCCAAAAATTAAATACAAAAAAATACTCTACACAACCGATCTTTCCGAAAGCGGAAGGTATGCCTTTAACCATGCAGCGAGTCTTACTGAATACTACGGGGCGGAACTCACTGTATTTCATGTAGTTGAAGGAGGCCCTGAGCTGGACAAGCGTCTTTTCAGTTACGTCGATGAGAAGCTCTGGGAGGAGATTAAAACACGGAACCTGGAAGAGGCCCGAGACATCCTCATCCGCCGCAGGAGAGATAACGCAGCCATTAAAGAGTGCGTGGGACAGTTCTGTGAAGATGTGCAGGGAAAGATGCCGGATCATCCCGCTGTTTCCTACAGTATAGTGGTAAAAATGGGAGACCCTGTTAATCTGATTATCGGAGAAGCTGAAGCAGACGATTACGACGTGATTGTGATGGGATTCCACGGGCATGGTCTGCTCAAGGCTGCAGTGATGGGCGACACGGTGCTGCACGTGGTGAAGGGCTCTAAAGTTCCTGTGCTGGTAGTCAGGGTTCCGGAAAATGATGATTAAGATGAGGCATTTTTTGCGACTGGCGGGATAGATGGCCTCGGACAGGCTTCCCGGAGAGTGGTTGCATGGGATGGTTTGTAATAAATAATATGAGTCAACCTTCATACAGTTTTCAATATGATGAATTCGGCAATACTGCAGCCCTCCTGGTCGGAACGCGGAGGGTTGGTGTAATGAGCAACAGTTACACCAACAAGGGAACCGCCTTCAGTGAAGAAGAACGTCATGACTTTGAACTGGAGGGAATGCTGCCGCCAACGGTGAGAACACTTGACCAGCAGGTCCGGATGAGTTTCTTGAAACTGGCCACCAAAAATACGGACGTTGGAAAGTATATTTTCATACGCGCCCTCTTTGACCGAAATGTTACTCTCGCCCACGCTCTCATAAAAAGTGACATAGAGGGTCTTATGAAAATAATCTACACACCCACTGTGGGGCTTGCCTGCAGGGAATATTCATCAATGTTTCGAACTGCACAGGGGCTTCATTTCTATCCCGGGAATATTGAC
>JAJRVB010000270.1 GCA_024277515.1 Nitrospirota bacterium
CCGGAATCCTTTGCAGGTCTCCATTTGTCATAAGAAGGCATAACAGACCTCGGCTTTTCCTCAAATCCTGTTGCAATGACCGTGACCACTATCCTGTCGTCAAGGTCCGGATCCACCACTGAGCCGAAAATGATCTCTGCGTCGTCATCAGATGCGTCCCTTATAAGGCTGGCCGCCTCATTAATCTCATGGAAGGATAGGGAGGAGCCTCCAGTGATGTTTATAAGTACGCCTTTTGCTCCATCAATGGAGGTCTCCTCCAGCAGGGGGCTTTTGATTGCCAGCTTGGCCGCGGTAAGGGCCCTGTTTTCACCATCCGCATGTCCTACACCCATGAGCGCCCTTCCGCTGTCCCTGAGTATGGTGCTGATGTCCGCAAAGTCCTGATTAATCAGGCCGGGTACGAGTATCAGGTCGGAGATACCCCTGACAGCCTGGCGTAATACATCATTTGCAAGATTCAGGGCCTGCAGCCAGGGAGTATCTTTCTCGGTTATATCCAGCAGCCTGTTATTATGGACAATGATAATCGCATCCACATGTTTTTTTAATTCCTTGATGCCCTGCTCCGCATTTCTGGACCTTTTGTTGCCCTCAAACAGAAACGGACGGGTCACCACAGCCGCAGTAAGAATGCCCTGCTCCCTCGCGACCTCAGCCACAACAGGGGCCGCGCCGGTCCCTGTGCCGCCACCCATGCCGGCCGTCACAAAGACCATATCAGCGCCCTTCAGGGTATCTTCTATCAGGTCCCTGTCATCCAGGGCAGCCTGTCTGCCTGTTTCAGGGTTCGCCCCAGCTCCAAGACCCTTTGTCAGGGCATTGCCGATCTGGAGACGCTGATGCGCCAGGGAAGACTCGAGCGCCTGGGCATCCGTATTGATCGCTATAAATTCCACACCCAGAAGGCTTGAAGCGATCATGCTGTTGACCGCGTTGCTTCCTCCCCCTCCGACTCCCACAATCTTGATTTTGGCATTGCCGCCCTGCACTTCTTCCATTTCAAAAATCTTCATACTATCCTCCTTTTTAAATATGTTTTAATTGACTGGTTTCCTTTTCATCTGTTTTATTACCTGAACAATCCTCCGGCCAGGGCCTTCATTCTGCTTGCTATTCCGGAAAACATTTTTTCATTTCCGCTGACTGACTCTGCCAGCTCCTCCCCGGCCCCATAAAGTGCAAGGCCCGCCCCTGCAGAATAAACCGGCCTGTCAGGTATGTCCGCGGCATTCCCGACGCCTCCCATGTCCCCTATCCGGACAGGAAGATCGAGCATATTCTCGGCCATAACATCCATCCCCTCCATTAACACCGCCCCTCCCGTAAGCACCACGCCGGAGTTCATATACCTATGAAACCCGTTTTCCATAATTTCCTGTTTTACAAGGGTGAACAATTCTTCAGCACGCGGCTGGAGGATCTCGACAAGATAACTCCTGGGTATACGGCGGACTGTCTTGCTGCCCCCATGTCCAATCTCGACTTCTTCCCCATCCTTCATCATCGAGAGCATTGAACAGCCATACCGCTTTTTGAGGGCCTCTGCCTCGTTCGCGGGTATCCTCAGACCTACCGCAACATCATTGGTAAAATTATTGCCGCCAATCGAAAGCACAGAGACATGACTGATATTACCTTCCTGAAAAAGGGCAATATCGGTCGTGCCGCCCCCTATATCAACCACAGCAACCCCAAGATCCTTTTCATCGGGAGTCAGGACAGTCTCGGCCGAAGCAAGGGGCTGAAAAACCACATCAATAACCTCCAGCCCCGCCTTTTCGCAGCTCCTGATCAGGTTCTGTATTGCTGTGGCAGCGCCCGTTATGATGCGCACCTTGGTTTCCAGCCGCACCCCTCCCATGCCGCGCGGGTCGGTTATGCCATTCTGCCCGTTTACGGTAAATCCGACGGGGATAACATGCAGCATTTCCCGGTCAAACGGCAGCGCCATCGCCCGGGCGGCATCGATCACATTGTCAACCTCTTTATCTCCTATCTCCTTTTCTTTCACGGCAATAACACCGTGACTTGAGAGGCATCCTATATGAGATCCTGTCAGTCCGGTATGAACGGCCTTTATATCGACCCCGGCCGTGTTCTCCGCCTCCATCACCGCTTCCCTGATCGATTCGGCTATATGCTCTATGTTCGTAATAACACCCTTCCTGACGCCCCGGGAAGGGGACTTTCCCGTACCGATGATATTGAGTTCGCTGCATGCACCCGCCTCATCCGCCCGCCTGAAGGAGCGGACCTCCGCTACGACCGCGCACACATTTGTCGATCCTACATCAAGTCCCACAACAAGCTTCTCTTTTTTCATGGATATATCCTTTGTAAAACCAAAATGCTTGATTAAGATGTCTTTTCTCCCTTGCTTTTCTGCAACGGCTTGATAATAACGGAATCCTTGAATCTCAGATCAACATATTTGATAGGGACCCCACGTTTTCTTATCTCGGGTTCAAGCTCCATCCACCTCTCAAATTTTTCAGCATACCTGCCGTATCCCACCTTTATAAATTCACCGTCCATATTCACCGTAAGCCCGTATGACTCAAGCCCGATTTCGACAGATTCCCTGTCAATAATTCCCTTTTTGCCGGAGAGCGCATCAACCAGCTTTAATGCCTCGGAAATCCCCTTCCGGTTCTTGCGGCTTATATTATTTATCACCGGGAGAAACGGTATGGTCTCTCCCTCTATCCTCTCGATCACCGACCCCTCTGCGTCGAGGAGATAGAGTCGTTTCTTGATACGCAGCAGCGCCTTTGGGACCACTTCTTCAATCCTGAGAATAAGGGTTCCGGGATACTGCTTTCTCATGGCAACTTTTTTAATCCAGGGGTTCTGTTTCAGGCTCTCCTCAACGTCCTCAAACTGAAGGCTGATGAGCGACTCCCCCTTGCTGACTTTCATTTCCCCCAGGATGTCCTCTCTTGCAAGATGATAGTTGCCGGAAATCATGATTTCTTTTAAACTGAACTGCTGCGCAAAGATTTTCAGCCCCAGCACCCCTGCTGAAGCAATTATGACGATTACAAAGAATATGGTCCCCCTCTTCAGGAACATCGCCATTTTTTCACTCCGCCTGTAAGCAGCTGTGCGTTTTTTGTTTTTATTCTTTTTCTTTTTCTTTGGATGCAAGTCTGATTATCTCCTCCAGCAGTTCTGTAAAATCCATTCCAGCTGACACCGCTATCTTCGGCAGCAGGCTGGTAGTTGTCATTCCTGGAAGCGTATTCACTTCAAGAATATACGGCTCATTCCGCTCGTCCATAATAAAATCCACTCTTGTGGCCCCTGAGCATCCGAGGGCCAGATGGGCCTTAAGGGCCAGCTCTTTTGTCCGCCCGTACGCTTCTTCATCAACCTCAGGCGGCATGACATAATCAGTCAGCCCGGATTTATACTTTGCCTCGTAGTTATAAAATTCAAGCGACGGCCTTACCTCAACACCGCCAAGGACTTTGTCCCCCAGCACCGCTATGTGTAATTCCTTCCCCTTTATGAATTTTTCTATCATCAGTCTCCGCCCGAACGAAAAAGTCCTCGAAAGACAGTCATGCAGCCCGCTTTCTTCTTTAACGATGCTTACCCCTATGCTCGAACCCTCTGCGGACGGCTTGACAATCCAGGGCAGAGGAAAGTCAGGCCGCGGGAAATCAGGAAAGACAAAGCTTCCGATCAGGTCCGGTCTTGTGCCTTCTGTCTTTTTCTTTTTCCTCCCCTTATCCTTTACAACCACCATAAAGGGGGCGATTGAAAATCCATGATATGCAAATATCTTTTTTGACGATTCCTTGTCCATGGCGAGGGCCGATGCAAGGACACCAGAACCTGTATAAGGGACGCCGAGCACATCAAGCATTCCCTGTATGGCGCCGTTTTCCCCTGTGCCGCCATGGAGCGCGAGAAATGCCAGCCTCACCTTCTCCTTTTTCAATACAGCAACTATGTCCCTGCCGACATCCACAGGCACAGCATCATATCCTGCTTCCTGAAGAGTCTGATAAATGGCAAGTCCGCTTCTCATGGACACATCTCTCTCAGCAGACAGTCCGCCCATAAGCACGCCTATTCTCTTTCTGGTAACAGGTCTTTTAGGCATTGTTAAAATTTATCTCATATATCATGGTACATCGCTTAAAAAAACAATAAATCAAAACTCAAAATGCAAAATTATGGAAGTTTTATTAATCTAATAATTTCCTCCGAAATTTCAATCTTTGATTTTTTATTTTTCATTTCCTATGATCTTTACCTCCGGCATCAGTTCAATCCCGCTCGATTCCTTCACCTTTGCCTTCACAGCTTCCATCAGATGAGCAAAGTCCCTGCACGTCGCGTGCCCACTGTTAATAAAGTAATTCGCATGGACCCGGCTGACTTCCAGACCACCTTTCCTCATCCCCTTGCACCCGGCAGCATCTATTAACCTGCCTGCCGTGTCATTGTCCGGATTCTTAAAGACGCAGCCGGCTGAAGATTCTCCGAGAGGCTGCGAGGCCTTTTTCCTGCTCAGTATCTCCCTTGTCCGGCTTTCGACCGCGGAAGGGTCGTCTTTTCCCAGCATGATATTGGCGCTCAGGATAATCGAGCCTTCGGGAAAATGTGATTCCCTGTATGAAAAACCCAGGTCCTCCTCTTTCAGAATAATAATTTCACCCTGAGAGTTCATGATTGCCACTGAAACAATAATGTCTTTCATTTCCGTGCCGTACGAACCGGCATTCATATACACGGCACCGCCCACACAACCGGGGATTCCGGCAAGGGACTCGATTCCCGAATACCCGTACTTCCGCGCCAGGTTTACCAGCATTGCAAGAGGCACCCCTGCCCCGACATACAGTACAACATGATTTTCACTGCTTTCCTTTGTTGTTTCAATGCTCCTGAACAATTTCAAAGAGACGGCAATGCCCCGGACACCATCATCTCCCACAAGGAGGTTTGTGCCCGATCCAAAGACAAATACCGGTATATTTTCTCTGTTAGCGGCGCATACGACATTTTTAAGGGACACAGGGTCTTCCGGAAAGACCATAATATCAACAGGACCGCCTATTTTGAGAGATGTATGCTCAGACATGGGTTCATCAAACTTTATTTCCCCCCTGAACAACTCTTTTTCGAATATCTCTTTCAGGTCCGTCTCGTTCATCCTTCCGCCTTCATTTTCAAAAACTCTTCGCCGATCTTCCAGACATCCCCGGCGCCGAGGGTGAGAAGTATATCTTCCTCTTTCATTTCCGAATCAAGATAGTTAACGACCGCATCCCTGTCTTCAATATACTCAATGTCCTTGCCCGTCTCCTTTATCCCCCGGGACAGAAGTTCCGAATTGACACCGGGGAGCGGCTTTTCTCCGGCAGGATATATATCCATAAGGACCACCTTGTCGGCATCCGCAAAGGCATCAATAAATTCTCCGAGCAGGTCTCTGGTCCGCGTATATCTGTGCGGCTGAAAAAGGACAATGAGCCTGCCTTGTCGAGTTTTGAGTTTTGAGTCCTGAGTTTCGGGTTTTGAATCTTGAATCTTGAATCTTGAATCTTTTTTAATAACATCTTTCACCGCCTTTAATGTAGCGGTAATTTCCGCAGGATGGTGTCCGTAATCATCAATCACTCTGATCCCGGAAACAGCCCCCTTGAACTCAAATCTCCTCTGGACACCGCTGAAGTTTTGCAGGGCATGCCTGATGATGTCCATATTGATCTTCAGTTCATTGGCAACCGCTATGGCAGCCAGACAGTTGCTCACATTGTGCACCCCTATAAGCGGCACCTCAAACATGCCCAGAGACCTTCTGTTCAGCTCAGCCTCAAAGAGGGAGCTCAACCCTGCTGTCCGCACATTTATTGCTTTCAGATCACACCCTTCACTCAAACCATATGTGAGGTATCTTCTTGTGACCTTAGGCAGAACTTCCCTTATATATTCATTGTCACCGCATAAAATGTTCAGCCCGTAAAAGGGCGCTTTATTCATAAACGAAAGAAAGGCGCCTTTAATTTCATCAATGTTTTTGAAAAAATCCATATGCTCCCGGTCGATATTCGTCACCACCGCAATGGTAGGTGAAAGCTTAAGGAAAGATCCGTCGCTTTCATCGGCTTCAGCCACCAGAAACTCTCC
>JAJRVB010000271.1 GCA_024277515.1 Nitrospirota bacterium
GCGGGCGACCGAGGGCGCGATCGAAGACATGAAAATCAACCGGGATACCCTCGATGTAGAGATACGGATTATTGGTGAGACCTCCCGTCCCGTGGGTATATGCGGTTCCGGAATGATAGATGCGATAGCCGAGCTGTTTCTCACAGGCATTCTTGATCAGAAAGGGAGACTGCAAAAGCATGTTTCAGACAGGGTGCAGGAGGGAGAAGACGGCCTGGAGTTTGTGGTCCATTACGGTGATGAAAAAGATATTGTCCTTACCGAACCTGACATCGAGAACATCGTCAGGGCAAAGGCGGCCATCTACGCGGGGTTTGCAACACTTCTCAATGAAGTGGGCTTCACATTTGATGACGTGCAGAAGATATACATAGCAGGGGGCTTTGGAAAGTTTCTGGATATAGAAAAGGCGATGATCCTTGGACTGCTTCCCGAGATGCCGAAGGAAAAATTTCAATATATGGGGAATACCTCTGTGATCGGCTCCTACCTCTGCATGCTCTCGAAGAAGCTGCGCAATGAGGCAGAGGCGATAGCAAAAGAAATGACATATATCGAGCTTTCCGTATCCAGGTCATTTATGGATTAATATGTCTCAGGACTGTTTATCCCGCATACGAATATTGATGCCTTCCCCGGAGTAAAAAAAATGCTCGCGAAATAGCACTGCCTGCAGACCTCATTAATTGAGACGCATTGTAAATATCAAATACAATTTATTAGTGAAATATAAAAAGGAGTAACAACACATGACCGACGAAAATTCTGTAACACTCACTGGAAATCCGAAATACCGCAGGGTCATCCTTCTCGGGATGGACGGACTGGATCCCGGGATATTGTCTTCGATGATGGAACAGGGGCAGCTGCCCGGTTTTGCCAGGCTCAGCCGGATGGGCGGCTTTTCATCCATGGCAACGAGCAACCCGGCACAGAGCCCGGTTGCCTGGGCATCCATTGCCACCGGAAGCAACCCCGGCAAGCATGGTATCTTTGATTTTCTCGGACGGAGGGTTTCGGATTATATGCCCGAGCTGGCGATCCTGAGGGTAAATCCCAAGAATGTATTTGGAAAAAGAGAGGCGATGTTTCTGCCGGTAATGCAGGCAAACGCCTTCTGGGACTATACCTCAGCCAATGATATTCCATCCACTATCCTGAAATGGCCGATGACATTTCAGCCGAAGCAGAACCAGGCCAGGCTGTATTCCGGGCTCGGCGTGCCCGATATCAAAGGCGGCCTCGGAAGATATGCATTTTATACGACAAGGGACATTTCAAAAAATGAAGAAGGCAGTGAAAAGGTAATAAAAGTAAATATAGCCGGAGATAGTATCAAGACATTTATTTCAGGACCCAATGTAGCTAAACTGAGGACAAGGGAAGCGGCAAAGGTCGAACTGAACATCCGCCTGTCAGGCAATTCCGCGATAGAGCTGAATCTGGACTCAAAGAACATCAGGCTCTCAAAGGGTGAGTGGAGCGAGTGGATAGAAGTAAAGTTTAAACTCGGACTGATGAAAACCGCTTCCGGCATTGTCAAGTTTTATTTGAGTAATATCCATCCCGAATTTGAATTATATATGACACCGGTCCAGATCAACCCGAAAGACCCTGCCTTTGTCATATCGAGCCCGGACAGGTATGTACAGGAACTGGCAGATGCAACAGGGCTTTTCTATACGCTCGGCATGCCTGAAGATACAAAGGCGGTTGAAGAAGGCAGGACTGATGAAGACGCCTTCATAGCGATGTGTGATGAAATTATTGACGAGCAGGAGAAGATGCTCTGGTATGAACTGGATAAATTTGAAGAGGGACTGTTCGCATCCGCTTTCTTTTCTACAGACAGGATCCAGCATATCTTCTGGGCCACGAGGGACACAAAGCACCCCCTGTACAACAAGGCCTATGCTGATAAATACGGGCATGTGATCGATGACTATTACCGGAAAATGGACAGGATCCTTGGCGAGGTGATGGAAAAAGTTGATGACAACACGGCATTTATGGTCTTTTCGGATCATGGTTTTTCCACATTCAGGCGTACAGTCCACCTTAATTCGTGGCTGGCTGAAAATGGCTTTATGACATTGACAAAAAAGATCACAAAGGATGACAAGGACGGCGGAGGGCTCTTTCAGTATGTGGACTGGAAGAAGACACAGGCCTTTGCCCTCGGTTTTGGAAGCATCTATCTGAATATAAAAGGCAGGGAAAGACATGGTATCGTGGGTGACGGGACAGATGCGGCTAATATATCCCATGCCATCAGGGAAAAACTTTCAAAACTGACTGACCCGTCAGACGGACAGCCTGCAATCAGGGACGTATACGAAAAAAACAATATATATTCAGGCGGTCAAATCAATAATTCTCCGGTCCTGGTTGTGGGATTTGAAGACGGCTTCAGGGGGTCTTGGCAAACAGCAATCGGGGGCGCGCCGGCAGAATTAATGGAGGACAATCTGAAAAAATGGAGCGGTGATCATATTGTAGATCCTTCGATCGTACCCGGCATATTACTGACCAACTTTAAGACCGGCAGTGAGACCCCGGGTCTAATGGATATTGCCCCTACGGTCCTTTCCTGTTTTGGAATGTCTGTTGACGGGATGGATGGAAAAACGCTGCTTTAGCTGAATCTTAACATGTGATGGACTTGTGGTCATTATTGGTTGTGGAAGGGGTATTGCGCCCATTTCCATTACCATTTTTGTAGATATCACAAATTTCATAATTCTTACTGCATAAATAGACAGCCCTCTCTATGTCCTGACTGCTCATTTTTACACAATAACACTCATCATACGGGTCCTGAAGATGCGGGCAGAGTCTCTTTTTAGTCACTATTTTTAGCATTAATCTCCTCATCACATTTTAGTTATGACTAATAATTTGCAAGTTATATGCCAGCAGGGCAGGAAAACTTCAGAATTATTATTCGCTTTTAAATCATGTAGTTATGCAACAGGAGGGGCTTTTCCTGAAATGCATTCCGCTCTTTTCATATAGTGTCGCACAGAGACATAGTGTCACACACCTGTGCCATGTCGCAGTTCAAGGCCATTTCGAGTCAATAAAGGTCTCACCTTTTTTTGTTTATGCAGGATAAAAAATCAGTAAAGCGGAAAGGGGGTATGCCTGTAACCATTCAGTCCTGGGTAATAACAGCAAGGCAACACAAGATCAAATATTAAACATAAAAGATCAAAATTATGGAAGTTCTTATAATATAAAAACATTTTCCTTAACTTTGATCTTTGGTCTTTGATTTTTTCATTTTTATGTCCATATGATACCCGTAACTGAATGCTTACGTATGCCTAAGAATTGTCCTTTAATATACTGTGCTCTTTGATCTTTCTGTAGATAGAGCGGCGGCTGATCCCAAGGATAGACGCCGCTTTTGTCTTGTTCCACGCTGCCTTTTCAAGGGCATCACGGATTGTCTGGGGGTCATCAATGTCCCCGTTCACGGGAATGGCGGATTCATTTACCGGTAATACCTTCATTTCAGGAGGGATCTGCTCAACAGAAATAACAGGCTGTTTGCTCAGGATAAAGGCATGTTCCAATGCATGCTCGAGTTCCCTGATATTGCCCGGCCACGAATATTCCATAAACATTTTTTCAACCTCTCTGGATATGGAGGTAATGTCCTTGCCGAACTTGGTATTAAATTTCCTGATAAAAAAACTTACAAGAAGAGGGATGTCATCACGCCGGTCCCGGAGGGGAGGCAATACGATTTTCATAACATTCAGGCGATAATAGAGGTCTTCACGGAATTCCCCGGCCTTCACCTTTTCAGCAAGGTCCTGATTTGATGCCGCTACTACCCTCACATCCACCTTCATGGTCGTTGAATCTCCCACACGCTCAAACTCTTTTTGTTCCAGCACACGGAGCAGCTCTACCTGGATCTTCGGAGATATATCAGCAATCTCATCCAGGAAGATAGTCCCCCCGTCAGCTACCTGAAAGCGTCCCACCTTGTCCCTGATCGCACCGGTAAAAGAACCCCTGACATGACCAAACAGTTCACTTTCAAGCAGGTTCTCCGACAGGGCCGAGCAGTTCACCTTCACCATGGCCTTACCGCTCCGGCTGCCCCTGTAATGCAGGGCCTCTGCAACCAGTTCCTTGCCGGTCCCGCTCTCACCCGAGATCAGTACGGTCGTTTCCACATCAGACAGCAGGTCTATAAGGGAATAAATTTCCTGCATTGCTCCGCTTTTCCCTACCATGCGGTGGGACTGCTGACGTTCGTTAAGCTCCCGTTCCAGGCCGGTCAGCCGGGTCTCATCCTTCACCACCATGACAGCGCCCGAAAACTCCCCCTGACTGTCTATGAGCGGTGATGTGGATAATGCCACCACCTGCTCCTTCCTGTTCTTTAACCGGCACTCGATATGACTTGATTCAGCGGGCTTCTTTGTATTTACGGTTTCCATGAGCGCTTCAAGGCATTTTCCCCTGCAGCCGTCATGCAAAAAACTGAATCCCTTGCCTATGGAATCACGGGTAAACCCGCATATGTTTTTTGCCGCTTCGTTTATTTCAAGTAAGACCATGTCCTTGTCTACAGTTATGATCGCGTCTTTCACGCTCCTGAATATGGCCTCAAGATTTGTCCGGTATTTTTCCTTTTCATCAATCACCGCTTTATGCTGCAGCGCAACATCAATCGCATGAAAGAGGGCGTCCTTCTGTATGGGTTTTGGCAGGTAATCAAAGGCCCCGAGCCGGACCGCTTCAGATGCCGTATCAATATTGGGATAACCGGTAATCATGATCACGGGGCAATTCAGTTTTCTCGCCTTTATCTCGCGGAGGACATCCATACCGGTCTTCCCCTTCAGAATAATGTCGGCAAATACAATATCAAATAAATCTTTTGATATGCAGTCGATCGCTTCATCAAAGTCCTTGGCGGTCTCTACCTCATAGTTACCGGAAGACAGAAATTTCTTAAAGGTAAACCTTATGCCTTCTTCATCATCAATGATTAATATTTTTGCACTCATTCCCTGTCCTGTTCATTGATAGGTAAATTAATGGTTATCTTGCTATACTCACCTTCCACGCTCTGTATCAGGAGTTTACCGCCATGCTCACTAATGATGCCATGGCTGATGCTCAGACCCAGTCCTGTCCCCATCTGGTTTGGTTTTGTTGAAAAAAACGGATTTACGACCTTGTCTATTATCTGAGCGGGGATCCCGATACCATTATCAATAAAAATGACCCTCACATATCGCTGCCGGCCAATATTGATCCCGTCACACATTATCTCAAGGACCTTGTGTTCATGAGACCCGGGGTATTTCTCATTCAGCGCGTAGCGGGCATTACTGATTATGTTTAAAAAAACCTGCTGTATCTGCTGGAGGTGTACAGGGATTTTGATGGGCTCCGAAGGGATATCCACCTTCAGGTTAATGCCGTCTTTCCTTATCTGCGCGGAAGTTAACGAAAGTGTATCAGAAAATATTTCATGAAGATACACAAAGGTCTTTTCTTCCTTTCTTATGCGCGCAAAAGAAAGCAGGCTCCGCACAATCGTGGCGATCCGGTCGCCGTCCTTGATAATCCTGCGGGCTATTTCATCATCCCTGTTTTCACTCGAAAATTCGTCAATCAAAATCTGGGCGTAGTTAATGACATTATTTATGGGATTATTGATCTCATGAGCAACACCGGCCGCGAGTTCCCCGAGCGAGGCCAGGTGTCTTGTCCGGGTCGCCCCGGCCTGGAGGTTTACCTTTTCAGTGATATCTCTCGCCAGCTCTATGACATTCTTCACCCTCCCTGACTGGTCCTTGATGGGAAAGGCCCTGATGTCCCATATTTTGTCCTTGGAAGCCACTATTTCCGCTGTCTCCTCCTGCCCCGACATAAAGCTTCTCAAAGTCGGACAATTTTCACAGGGAGAGAGGATGTCACAGCACATACTGTAGCAGTACTGCCCCTTGATTTCAGTGCCGTCCTGCTGAATGACGGCTGTTGCCGCCTTGTTTGCCCACATTATCTTGAGCTCAGGAGAGAGGAGAATCAGGTTGTCGGGAATGCCGTTTAGTAATGTGTTAAATTCCCGGGACAGACTCCTGAACTCGTTTTCACTCTTCATGAGCGCCTCAACCGCTGCCCTGCGCTCCGCTACCTCCGCTTTTAACTGTTCGTTTATCGATTTCAGTTTTGACGTCCGCTCTTCCACCCTTAACTCGAGTTCATCCCGTGTCGAACGGATTGCCTCTTCCGCACGCTTACGATCCGTAACATCCCTCGCAATGTGAATCAATCCTACCAAATTATTATTGCTGTCCAGTCTTGGCATGGACCTGATTTCAATATACATATTCAAATGGGGCTCAAATATTTCAAAATTTGCAGGCGCACCGGTCCTGAGACAGTCACAGCTTGGACACCCGTCAGGCGGGCAGTCCGTACCATGATAATATGTAAAACATTTATGCACCGCCCTGCCGCCGTACGTCTGAGGCACTTTTAAAACCTCCTGGGCCGCCTTGTTCGCGTACACTATATTAAAGTCCTTGTCATGCACGGTTATCATATCCGTGATCGTATGAAAGGTCTCTTCCCAGTCATGCCTGGACTGAAAGACCAGTTCCTCCATTTTTTTACGCTTGCTGATTCCATGAAATGCGAACTGGACCGCGGATTTGTTCTCAAAGGTAAAGTAACTGGCCGAAATCTCGATATCCACACCCGTTCCGTCCGGCAGAATGATCCTTGCGTCAACAGGAGGCACGCCTGCCTTTGTTTTCCTTGCCCGCTGAAACTGGTCTTTGACAATGGGCCCGGAATCTTCGTCAAAAAAATCAAAGACCTTTTTTCCGATAACCTGTTTCGGGTCTGAAAAACCAAACAGGGCCACGCCCGTACTATTCAGAAATAATATGCGGTTCCCGGATGAAACCCCGATTGCAACAGGAGAAGATGCCACCAGATCCCAGTATTGCCTGCAGCTTTCGTGCAAAGACTCTTTTATATCAGGTTTACAGGTCATACGTAAAATAGATTGACATCAGAATTTTCAACAGGAAGATATTATATTTTACCTTAACGCAAGCGGAAAAAACAAGATAAATTTAAATTAATTAGATACTTAGCCTAACCAACTGTTTTATGGGAAATAATCCCGGCTTTTCACGCCCTCATAACAGGACAGCTCATGCGCTGCGTATATAAATATGGTTTCAAATCCGTAAATTACCGGCTACGGACATTTTTTTATTGATAGATTAGTCTGTTTTTGATATGATGTTTTTATCTTAATATATCTTTTTATTTCCTCAGTTAGAATTTTGTGATACCAGGGAGGTTATCCGTATGGAGAAGATAAAAATTGCCATTGCAGGCCTTGGCAACTGTTCGAGTTCATTACTCCAGGGTATTGAATATTACAGTGGCAGGAGCAGCTCGGAGGCTACAGGCCTGATGCATTGGGACATTGGCGGCTACAGGCCCCATGACATCGAAGTGGTCGCAGCATTTGATATTGACGCAAGAAAGGTCGGGAAGGATGTCTCTGAGGCGATATTCGCCCTGCCCAACTGTACAACCGTGTTCTGCAGCGATCTGCCTGAGACCGGGGTATCCGTCTCCATGGGGAAGGTCCTTGACGGGTTTTCCGATCATATGAAAGGATATGAGGACAAATATACCTTTGTACTGAGTCATGCGGCGGAGTCCACAAAAGAAGAAATAGTGAGCGAACTGGTTGAGTCAGGGGCTGAGATGCTGCTGAACTTCCTCCCTGTAGGCTCTGAGGAGGCCGTAAAGTTCTATGCAGAGTGTGCGCTCGAGGCAGGCATCGCCTTTATAAACAATATGCCGGTCTTTATTGCGAGCGACCCTGTATGGGCAAAGAGGTTCAAGGAAAAAAACATTCCAATTATCGGGGATGACATCAAGGCCCAGCTCGGGGCCACGATTACACACAGGGCGCTGGCTGAACTGTTCAATAAAAGGGGAGTCAAAATTGAGAAGACATATCAGCTTAACACCGGAGGAAATACCGATTTTCTCAATATGCTCAACCGGAGCAGGCTCGCATCAAAAAAACAGTCCAAGACAGAAGCGGTCCAGTCAATCCTTGACACGAGACTGGATGCTGAAAACATCCATATCGGGCCGAGTGACTATGTCCCGTGGCAGAAAGACAACAAAGTCTGCTTTATCCGGATGGAAGGAAAGCTGTTCGGTGATATCCCGATGAACCTTGAACTCAGACTTTCGGTTGAGGATTCCCCGAACTCGGCCGGGGTGACAATTGATGCAATACGATGCTGCAAGCTCGCCCTGAACAGAGGCAAAGGAGGTGTCCTGTATTCCCCCTCCGCCTATTTCATGAAACACCCTCCAAGGCAGTTCAGTGATGATATAGCCTGCAGGATGACTGAAGAATTTATTGCAGGGCAGGACATTGAGGGAGAGGTAGCGGACAACAGTTATAAAGAAGGCAGAGACCCCAGGAAATCCGAAAAAGTCATTACGAGATAACGGGGATAGTAATCCCAAATCAGAACAAGGAGAAGAAAATGGTAAGCTACAAAGAGTTGGGACTGGTCAATACGAATGAGATGTTCAAAAAGGCGATGGCAGGCAAATATGCCGTCCCTGCTTACAATTTCAACAATATGGAGCAGATGCAGGCGATCATGCAGGCATGCGTTGAGACTAAATCACCCGTTATTCTGCAGGTATCATCCGGCGCCCGCAAGTATGCTAACTCCACCATTCTCAGAAACATGGCAAAGGGGGCTGTCGAGTATGTGAAAGAGCTAGGATATGAAATCCCTATCGCCCTGCACCTGGACCATGGGGACACATTTGAGCTCTGCAAGGATTGTGTTGATAATGGATTCTCGTCAGTCATGATTGACGGCTCTCATCATTCTTATGAAGATAATATAGCCCTGACCAAAAAGGTTGTTGAATACGCCCATAAGCATGATGTCACAGTTGAGGGAGAACTGGGTGTCCTTGCAGGCGTTGAAGATGATGTGTCCGCGGAAAAATCCACATATACAAAGCCTGAAGAAGTGATTGATTTTGTGAACAGGACAGGGGTTGACAGTCTGGCGATTTCAATCGGCACATCACACGGGGCAAACAAGTTCAGACCGGAACAGTGTACACGAAACGAGGAAGGGGTCCTTGTCCCCCCGCCGCTGAGATTCGACATCCTTGAGAGGATAGAGAAAGAACTCCCGGGATTTACAATCGTCCTGCACGGCTCGTCCTCGGTGCCTCAGGACATAGTAAAAATCATCAACGATCACGGCGGTCAGATCAAGGATGCGGTCGGCATCCCGGAAGAGCAGCTGAGAAGGGCCGCGAAATCAGCAGTATGTAAAATCAATATCGACTCTGACGGCAGACTCGCCATGACCGCGGCGATCAGAAAAGTACTTGCCGAGAAACCCGATGTTTTTGATCCGAGGAAATACCTCGGCCCGGCAAGGGACGCCTTAAAGGAACTTTACAAACACAAGAATATAGATGTCCTTGGGTCTGCCGATCAAGCGTAAGACACAATCAAAAAGCTGTCAGCATTCAGCAAAAAGGAGCGGGGAAATCCCGCTCCTTTTTTTGCGTATTCACTCACGTCAGTTTCCCCTCTACAGAAAATTCAGGACAATGTCGATAAAAGTTTTATAAATATGAGGAGGAGACAACAAAATGGCGGAAGCAGTACGGTCTAAAAAAAAGGCAAGCATGGATGACAAAATCGAGCTGTTTTGTCAGACCTCGGCAGAGCTGATCGCAAACATCCATGCCAGGTGCGATAAGACGGCAGAGGGCGCGATGCAGGCAAAGGGAAAGAGAGGGCGAAGAAAGAAGGCAAAGAAAGAGGAATAGCCCTGCGCTGCGTTTGCAGGCAGTTTCATGATGTAATTCAGGTCAGCCCGAACATACAGATATTGTTCAATCAAGTCATGACAAGA